>CAJKLB010000007.1 GCA_905200615.1 uncultured Selenomonadales bacterium
TTAATGATTACGAAATAACAAAAGGAAAAATGGACGATGTTTTTCTTGCTGTTACAGGAAAAACATTAGTGGGAGGTGCTGAAAAATGAGTATGGCTTTCATTCTTATCAAAAGGAATATCAAATTGTTTTTCAAAGATAAGGGAATGTTCTTTACCTCTTTGATAACGCCTGCTATATTGCTTGTACTCTATGTAACTTTTCTTGGGAATGTGTATCGGGATAGTTTTACATCTAATTTACCTAATTCATTAAAACTATCAGAAAGTATAATAGAGGGACTGGTAGGCGGTCAACTTATCTCATCTATTCTTGCTGTTTCGTGTGTAACGGTTGCTTTTTGTTCTAATTTTTTAATGGTGCAAGATAAAGCAAATGGTACGATAAGAGATTTAAGAATATCTCCTGTAAAGTCAGCTACACTTTCGTTGAGTTATTATGTTGCAACCTTGCTTTCAACACTTATTATTTGCTTTGCTGCAACGGGTATATGTCTTACTTATGTAGCTATTGTCGGTTGGTATATGTCGCTCGCAGATATATTCTTTTTGTTTCTTGATATTTTACTTCTTGTTTTGTTTGGAACAGCATTATCTTCGATTATTAATTTTTTCTTATCAACACAAGGACAAATTTCAGCGGTAGGCACAATCATCAGTGCGGGATATGGTTTCATTTGTGGTGCATATATGCCTATTTCTTCATTTGGAGACGGGCTGCAAAAAATAATATCATTTTTGCCAGGCACTTATGGTACATCACTTATCCGAAATCATACAATGCAAGGGGCGCTTGCCGAAATGCAAAATCAAGGTATTCCAACAGAGGTTATTGAAAAACTAAAAGATTCCCTTGATTGCAATCTTTATTTTTTCGGAAGTCAAGTAAATATTGGAACGATGTATATGATACTTGGTATCACTATTTTGGTATTGATTGGAATTTATATTTTGTTAAACAAATCAAAAAAACATAACTGTTAATTTTGTGGCTGCAAATGATTATGTATGCCGCCGCTATGGGTAACTCCATAACGGCGGTTTTTCAATGTCTATCGGCTATCTCTGTCAATGGATTTTTTATGCTGTCTTTGCGGCGGTTTCTGCTTGTTGCGTTCCTGTATCTCACGCAGATGTTTTAACACGCTCTGCTTTTCGGGCTGTCTGTGCTGTTCTTTAGTGGCGGCTGTCGGTTTCCTGCTGACTTGATATTCCCACTCGGCAAGGTCACGGTTGTACTGTTCTACAACGCTTTCCATTTCTCGGAAAGTACTCATAAAAACTTGTACATCGGGATAACCGTCCGCTTTGAGTGTATCGGGGATTTTATCCAGCCTGTCGGCAATCTCCGCTTCAGTTTCTTTGATTTTTACCTCCAACGCTTTTCGTTCTTTACCTTTGAAAAGCCCCTTTGTATCAGCAAGCTGCTGTTTCAACTGCGGCAGAACTTTGTCCTGCAAGTTTTTAATTTCCTTTGCCTTATCCTGTACTTTTATCATCAGATTTCGCATATGACGGAACTCTGCCATATCAATATCAAGTGTAGGCTTGGGTGGCATATCCTTTTCCCGAATAAGGTTTTGCAGAAAATCTTTTGCCTTTGCCACAATCCCACGGAACAGATTAGGAAGCCAGCCTTTGCTTTTAATTGACTGGCTTGCTTTTTCGTGTATCTCGGTCTGCTTGACTTCTAAAATCTTTGCTTCGGAAATACCCGATAACAACGCCATATCCGCTGTCCTGTTCCATTCCTGCCTTGCGGTATTGTCCGCTTCAATCTCGGCGGCTTTGGGATTGTTCTTGCCGATTTTCTTGGTGGGAAGATAAACGCTGTTCTTATCAAATACCTTTAACTGCTGTTCGGGATCGGAGATATGCCGATTGATAAGGTCGGTATAAATCTCCTTTACCTCCCGAAGAAAAGGCTCACTTTTGAATTTATCATCTTTCACAGTAAAGAGGTGACTTTCGTAAACCTCGCCCCTTTTTATGACGGTGCAGCCTTTTCGTACAAGGAATTATCCTTTGTCTGCCTTAGACCTGATGGGGCATTTGAAGCACCGAGTACGGTGGGGATTATGTGCAGGACAGCGAGAAAAAAGGTGGAGGGATTGGAGGATTTCCACTTCCATATGCTCAGACACACCTATACAAGCAATCTGCTTTCAAACGGTGCAGCACCTAAAGATGTGCAGGAACTTCTCGGACACGCTGATGTCAGTACCACAATGAACATTTACGCTCACGCTACAAGGGAAGCGAAGCGTACTTCCGCAAGACTGCTGGATAAGGTAATCGGCGGAGAATAAAAATTTCCCTTGTTTCGGCTTATAAGGGCAAAAACAAGGGAAAATACATAAGGTTTGAATATTTAATAGGCGATATGCCTTGAAAATACAGGGTTTATAGAGGATTGAATAGATAAAACGGAATTTACCAATCAAAAGATTTTATAGACGACAGAGCCAACGCTTTGGCCGTACTTTCAGGCCTATGCGAAAAAGAGAATTATGAAACCATAAAAACCGTATTGCTTTCCGTATCCAATGCCAGCATCTATATGGAAAACTACGTGTTAGGCGCGCTTTGTCAAATGGGATATATCGAAGAAGCCTATAAACGAATGGTATCGCGGTATTATCATTTGGCAAAGAACAATAACAGTACGCTGTGGGAGGATTTTTATATATTAGGAACAAAAAATCACGCGTGGAGCGGGGCTCCCGCGGTCATTGCGTTTCAATACTTTTTGGGAATCGACACCTGTAACGGCTTTGATACGGTAACCGTCAATCCCTGTACTCTTTTTTCGGATATGCACGGCACTTTTTTAGGAAAAAACGGAAAAATTCATATCACCGTAAAAAACGGAAAAATAACCGTGGATAACCAATCCGAAAGCAAAATAAAAATAGGTAAGGAAATACCCCATAAAAACCAACCCGGCGTGTAAGGGAAAAAAGAACGCTGTCCAGCCAGAAGGACGAGGCACATTCTCTGATCCATCCCGCATTTTGACAGACAGAAAAAATCCGATGGAAAAAGATTTTCGCCGCGCTTAAAAATATATCTAAAAAATAAAAGCGGACCGGTATACGTGTATAAGAGTCTTCAGGGAATAATAATTTTTCCTCAAAAATAAACCCCCGCGGTCATTGGTACAATCAGCAAAAAAAGGGTATGAATAAGAACCGCAATCAAACGCTCCGGCTGTCGTTTTTGAAATGACAGCCGTTTTTTCATTTTAAACCAACAGAACTCCTTTTTATTGGCTTTGTCTTTTCGGCCTGCTTCAGCCTTTACCTTTTTGTTGTGCTGAACAAAATATCCTCTTTCGGCATACTATGGATAAAAAGGAGTGATATAAGTATGCTTACACGCGAATTTGACTACATAGTACGTCCGGGAGATACGCTTTTCGGTATTGCGCTGAAATTTAATGTTCCCTTTGAAACCCTGAAAAACCTAAATAATTTGCCGGATCCTGACAAAATACAGCCGGGTCAGGTGATTCGCATTCCGGTCAGTGAGGAATTTTATCAGATCGCCCGCTTGGTGCAGGAACAATGCGATCTTACGCAAACCCCCGCCCCCTCGGCAGAAACCGCGGCAGTTTCGGCAGAAATCCCAACGACTGAAACCGCTTCCGCTGAGTGTGACGAAAATCCTCCGTCTATAATCTATCGCCGGTATCGGATACGCCGGGGAGATACCATTTATCTTTTGGCCAAGGAATACGGTACCACCACCGGTAATATTTTAAGCTTGAACCCGCAAATTACCGATGTAAGAAACCTGCAGATAGGTTCTGTTATTACCATTCCCATTCCGCCGGAAAATTCTTATATTTATGTGGTTCGGCCGGGAGATACTCTGTACAGCATTGCCCGGAGCCAAGGCGTTACGGTAGAGGATATTATGCGTTACAACTATATTGAAAGTGACTATACCGTATATCCCGGACAGCAGCTGCTGATTGTAAAATAGGAAACAGGCGTTTTTACCGTATTTCCTACAGAGACCGGAAAGAGATTTGCTTTCCGGTTTCTTTTAACAATAAGATAGGAACGGATCAATAAAACCGAAAGCTGTTTTTCAGCAGACGAAAAAAAACCCGGGAAACAACGGGCTCCCATAAGGATACTTTCAAAAGCAACCGATTGAGAGGCGCACAGCCCGCAGATCTAACGAATCTGCGGACTGTGTGTTTTATCAGCTACCTATAATATTTTAAAAACACACTTAAACTATAGTTGCTTTATTCACTCTACATATAAACCTCCTAATACTTGCTTTTCTATTACGCGTGACAAACAATCGGCAACACTCTTTTTTATAATTTAATTGCTCAATGTTGCCTCATAATCACGCCTGTTTTGAACACCGGTCGCATTGCGAAAAATATAGGTTCCATTCTCATCAGAATCAAAAGTATATTCAAGAGACGCGCGATAACCATTTCCTATTATATCCGGCTCATATTTACGATACAAGCCATCCGAAAAGGGAAAATATCCCTCTCCCACACCTTGATATTCAGTCAGTTGCCATACAGCTGTCATATTATCATCAATTTTGTGAGTAAACTTTACAAATCCGATTCCTTCCGCATACCAGCATTCACTTTTTCCGCCGAAATAGAAGTTCAAATTGAGATCGAAGCTGATATGCCGGCAGTTTTTGAATGTTCCCGCAGGAGTGATAACAGTTTCGTCTTCTAAAACGATAAATTCCTTTAATGGATTTTTGGGCTTTGCGGTAAAGCCGGGTACCCATTCGTCAGACCATCGCCCCATGCCACAGCTATCCACTATTTCATCGAAAAAGCTGTAAAGCATTTTTCTTCCTTCAAGCCCCAAATTTACAGAATCTTTCCATTCAAAATGCTCGGTCAATGACCATTGCACCTGGCCATTTTTATATGTTAGTTCACCGCAGCTATAAAAATTCCAACGTCCTTTTTCAGTGTAGTCAGGGTTGTTCTTCGGATCGGTGATGAGAATCCTCTGCATAACATTCTCTGCAACCTGCAGCCTCGTTTTTTGGTGCTTGGTAACGGCAAGTTCTTTCGCGCGCTGTAAAGACTCTCTTACATCAACTAATTTTTCGTTATCACCTTCGCCGGTATAATAGTTTTGTATAACTTCCGCCATCTTACCGTCAAAGGTATCAAAATATCCTAAAGTTTCACAGCAAATTGCAGCAGCTACTGTTGCCGCATTGTTTTCAAATGCTGTTACCTCGAAAAAGATTTCCTTATCATATTGAACCGCTGTATCGGGTGTCGCTGGACTGTAATCCCAGCGGTTGCCGGGCGCAAAGGGTATGATGCCTTGACCACTGACGATATGAACCTTGGATAATTCCAAAACGTGTCTCCCATTGAAGTGTTCTGTTTCCTGGCGAACGATACCAACACCGGCACAAATAAATGTTTTACAGTATGTCAAGCCGTACTCATTACCTTGGAATGCAAACACAAGGCAGTTTTCAAAGGTTCCTGCAGGTGTGACGCAAACTTCTGTATTGGAAATAAAAGTTAATTCACCTTTCCCTGAATCGGAAACTATAACATCACCGACCTTCATTTCCGGATCATATATAAGATTGTTGCAGGCGGCAAGATTCCAGAATATGCAGGATGAGATAGTTTCATCTGAACCGCCGTATCCCGGTTGAGACCAGAAATACAGTTTTCCGTCAATAAACCGATACTTTTCTCCCGTAGCATTTACGTCAATTCTTTTAAAATTCTCCCGTCGGCTTGCCTCAAGTACTTTGGTTTCACAGTAAATTGCAGATTTAGCGTTGGCGTAGTATTCGTTTTCAGGTGGCATTATTTTTAATGTTTTCTGAAAAGCCTCAATTGCTTTTTCATACTGTCCTATGCACCGGTATTCATATCCGAGCCAAAACCAAGTATACCCCAAAGCACTCGAAAAACCTTTTTCTTTAAAATACGGTATTTGAGTGTTGAGCATAAAGTTTCGCTTTTCCTCGCCGTGATACTTCTCATTCTCATGACAAGCAACCGACTGCATAACATCCTCATTATGACTGTCCTCAGCGGCCTTTTTGATTTTTGCATAAACCTCGTCATTTGCCTGTCCGGGAATCCACCATGCTCCCAACAACCATGTATCTGCTAAAGCATGGCTTTTTTCTTTGGAATCAGGCAACTCGTTGACCAATTTCAAAACCGCATGATACTCAGCCTCAAAACCGGATTTATCTTCTTTGATCCTCCAAAGTTTGAGCGCTTCAACCTGACGCATAACACGTGCGACAACTGATTCATTTTCGTTATATGTTTTTTCCATGATTCCATAACCCTTTCTCAATTGTTTTCGTCCCTCGGAAAGTCTCCATTTAACAGTACCTTCGGAAATTGAAAGTTTTTTTGCAATCTCTTTTATTGACAAATCAGAGAAGTAGTGCAATTTTATGGTTTCGCGAATCTTTTCGCTTAAAGATTCAACCTTTTCATGCAAATCGGAATATTGAAAAACATCAGAATCTATGGTATCCGGAATATCAAAGTTTTCAAATTTGTTTAAGCTTATATTCGGTATGGTGCTCCGGTAATGCGCCTCAAGTGTTCTTGCATGGTTTTTAGCAATGCTGCATACCCATTTTCCGAATTTTTCTCTTTCCCTTAAGGCTGAAAGATTCATCCAAGCGGAAAGAAATGCGTCCTGAACGGCATCCTCCGCCGAAAATTTGGATCCGGTTACATGATAAGCCGTACCGCTCACTGCGCGCTCGTGTCGGTTAACAAGCTCCTCAAATGCCGATTGATCTCCGAGAAGCGTCATTTGCACTAATGTGCTGTCATCCTTATCGTGGTACTTGTTCATTTTTGGTTTCCTTTCCTATGGACTTCACCTATAAGACTGAAAAAATGAGCAAAAGGTTGGGTTTCTTTTTTATTTGTAATAAATTTTTTCTTGTAACAATCCTTGTCGCCTTACTAACCGGCAGAAAGAAAGCACCGGTTAGCTATTAGAGTACATCTAAATTTCATACACATCATTCTTTTATATTTGATTGCACTTATTTACATACTTTGCTTGGTAATCTGAAATCTCTTTACACGGATATTCCGGACACTTACTGCAAGAATCGATATCATGCTGTTTACAGCACTGGATAAAAGAACATTCTTTGCAAGGCTCAAAAACCTTATTCGATCTGCCGCCGTTGCAGTTGAACTTTTTAAGGGGAATATCCAGTCCGAAATTCTCTTTATAAAAGCTTTGAGACTGTCTCCTCAGGTTATCGTTATTTTGCTGTGTCGCGATATAGGTACCGTTTGTACTTTCGCCTACAATCCGTAACCCCAAATGCTTTAATATATTTTGAGATTTTGAATTCTGCTTATGTGCATACGCTTCCACATATAATGTTTCCTGCGGGATTATCTCAAACAGGCGCGAGTATAAAAGCCGAAATATTCCTGTTCCCTGATACTCTTTTTTAAATTGGATTTCTTCCATCATGAAAGTCGATGAATTGACATAGTACTGAAAATATCCGATGATTTCAGCATCATCATAGATCAAAATAATCTTTCGTGCATCCTGCTTAAGTCCATGGCTGACAGCATCAATCCATATACGATAATCCTTTTCAAAATCGTTTCCTGTCGGAGCAATCACGCTCATATTAGAGTGCAGTATTCTGAAAAGTGATGGTAATACTTTGTCTGGTTTGTCTTTAGAAAGAATATCGAAAGCAACCATATGGTCTTATCTCCCTCAGATTTTGTAAATGAGCAATTTGTCAGCTTTAAAACACATTCTTCCAATTAATTATTTTCAGTATACCATAACAATCCATAAAAGAAAAGAAATAAGGAAATTAAAATTAGTGATTTGATATAAACGATATAAAAAATTTTCCAACCTTTCTCTTAAAACAGAACATATGTTCTGATATAATAAAGTCAGTTCCTCTCGGTCATCAGACGAAAGCCTGTGATAATGCTCTTGGGCGAGTAACCAATGAACAGTTTCTTAGGGCTGTCTGAAGGCTATACGTGCGAGCTAAGGCGCTTAATTTTCGCCTGCCGGCGCTGGAGGAAGAAATCCGGCAGCTGACCGAGTCGGCAAGCAATGTGGATAAATTCATATCTCTCGCCAAAAAGTACACCCGTATTACAGAACTGACGCCCGAAAGCCTGCACACCTTTATATCCAAAATTGTCATCCATGAGTGCAGTGAACGGTACAAACAGCATTCGGAGCAGTAAATCGGCATCTACTTCACCCATGGGGAAGCGTAAAAATACCAAAGGACAGGCGATGCTTATGCACTTCCTGTCCTCTGATATCGATAAATACAAAGGTGTCTTTATCGAAGCCTTGTAAATCCCGGGTTTTTCGGATATCTTTTTTATAAAATCACATATTCGGCTGAAAGAAGTTTGGCTGTTTTTTCAAACAACGCCGCATTTTTTCCTACACTCATCGCCAAATGATGCGTGGGCGCATAGCGGAACCACTGATCCATATAGCTGTCCGGATCCGTTTGAAAGCGGACATGTGTTTGTGTATTTCCAATCGTTAGGATCGGATGCCGTATCGCCTCGGCTTCACTGATGATCATCCGCAGATTTCCGTCGGCGGTCTGGGTAAGGCCCAACAGCGTAACATCGCCGGCTACCACATTGGCTTCTACCGAAATACCGCTGCCTTTTTTCCCGTGATAAACGCCCATACCGCGCAATACCGGTTTTCCGTCGCTGATTTTAATATGGAAAGGACCATCGTGTCCTAAAATAATGGTTCCCACCAAATAATCGGTAGCTACAATTTCGCAAAAGCTGCCGCCTGTATTTAAAATATCACAGATCTTCATGGCTACACCGGTTTTGATATCTCCCTCGCCCGCGCAGGGAATTCCGGCGGCCGTCAGCAGCGAATGCCCGACGATAAAGCCCGATTGCAGCTCTTCATAGGCATAGCCGTCGCTGCTGTGATAGTAGTACGAAAGAGCATCCAGATCATAGGCTTTTACCATTTTTTCCTGCGCGCAGGCTACTCTGGCGGACCATTCCAGCTGCTGCGGAGTCGGCTTGCGTACACGCGGATCAGAGGGTGAATCCCCTTCAATGCGGAAGAATTCAGAGATCGTTTTCAGTTTTTTCTGTACTTCATCCGGCGTAACCTGATCCATATACCGCTGCAGATCGCACATTTCCAAAATTTCTACATGCAGTCCTAACTGTGCCTGCAACATAGTAAAATCACTGTACATATCCAGCATACCGCTGTAGTTATTGCCCAAAAAGCCCATACGTGTATGACGCAGCGCACGCTTGACGCCGGCGGCATGTACCCATTGTTCGATTTCACGCCAAGCTTTTATCGCTTCGGGTCTGGCGGCGGTGCATTCGTCGGAAACAGCAAAATCAGGCTGTTCCTCCAACCCCAGCAAACCATTCACGATATTGCAGGAAATTCTTGCCCGTTGAAAAGCATTGGCAATTTCGGGGATCGGGCAGGCTACACATTGAGCAAGCCATTCGCCCGTAGAAGTTTTGGCATAGTTCATCTGTACGGCAGGCTGCAGGTTTAAAATAACAACCGGCGCGGTACATTGCTGATGAACCGGCAGTACAGTAGAGCTGGTAAAGTATGTAGCCGCGTGACAGAAAACCAAATCCACATTCTGGCTGTTGAACCACTCGCCGGCAGCACGTCCGCCGGTTTCATCATCTACCAATCCTAAATTATAGACGTCCGCCCATTGTGAAAGCTTGGTTTCAATAAAACGGTTATAGTACAGCAATCGTTCACGCATTCCTTCAAATTGCGCCCAGTAGGCGTGAAGTCCCGCACTGTACAGGCCGATCCTCGGCCGGGGAGAGGGCTTTAGCTTGGGAATCGTTTGCATAAAAATATCCTCCTTATTTTTCAAAAACTTTTTTTATCGCTTCTAAATACGCATAGCCGTATTCCGTATCCGGTTCTAAATAGCTGCCTTCCGTCCATTCATTCCAGGCATTGATTACAAACATTTTGGTAGATAAATTACCCGAATCCAAATAGTCTTTTACCCATTGCAGGGCGGTTTCAAAATCCTTGGGGGAGGTATCCATTACGCCGCAGAAGGGATACTCCAGCGGCTCAATCACATCCGTTTGCGCGCACCGGGGCGTAGAGTCCCAACCCATGGAAACGTTGGGGTAATAGGGAAGCAGCTTACCGGAGCCTAAACGCTTTGTAATCGTACGCATCTGCTCCAGCGCGCTTTGATAGGCGCCGATGGGAAATTCCGATTGCACATAGTGAAACCATACATAAGAGGTCATACTGTCAAACCCCAGCTGATAGAGAATTTCCTCGTTTAAAATCAAATCGGTATCGCCTCCGGCGCGCAGAATAGGCTGTTCAATCAAAATTCCGTTTAAGTGCAGAGCGCCGAGACCTGCTTTCTTTACCCGTTCACGGAAGTCGTTCAGTACGCGTTTGGCTTCCGCAATACCGCCCATTTCCTGCAAAAACAAAGGCAGATCGTAAATCGAAAAATAAAGGCCGCCCTCCACCCGCCAATAGGAGGGATGAGTAAAATACGTTTGAATGATATAGTCTGTCATTTTGATAAAGGCCTCTTCCGTTTGAACGCAAGGATAAATCCTATACGGAGGCGTACTGCGTTTTTTCGGATACAGCTCCATCCAATGATGGTTGCACCACATCAGGGAAAAACGAAAATCCCGCAGATTTCGGGCTTTTAAAAAGCCCTGTTCCAAGGCACGCTCTAAAAAAGGCTTGCCCTCATACCAATACCAATCAAAAATAAACGAGGACACACCGTATTCCAAAGCTGCGGCGATTTTCTTTTCCATTACTTCCGGCTTGGATTCATCCTCATAACCCCACAAAGGAATTTTGGGTTGCTTATGGCCCGGAAAATGCGGACGCGCGCCCTTTAAAATTTCCCATTCCGTCCAGCCCTTTCCGTGCAGCGCTTCGTTGCGGGCATCCGCATGCCAGTTGGGGAAATAGTAAACACCGATTTCATATTTTTCAGACATTTTTACCCTCCGATATATAAATTTATTGCGGAATCCTTGGCAAATCAAAAAAAATCAAATATAATACTGATATCAATATTTTATACGGATACACCGAGTATTGTCATTCGTAAATATTGCTGAAATATTGTCTGAAATTGCTATGGAGGATATCGTGTATCAGGAATACAACATGGATGTGGAGACCCGCTCAATTTGGCGGATTGCGCCGGAGCTCCCTTTCCGTCAGGGTCCGCGGCCGCCGTTTGTGGTGGTAGAAGCCGGTAAATTTTACGCAGGAAAGAATTACTATACCGTTCGTCGGGATAAAAACGACAAATTGCTGCTGTTTACGATTTCCGGCACGGGCCGCGTCTATACGGAAAATAAGCAGTATCTTCTCAAAGCGGGAGAAGGAACAATGATCGATTGCCGCAAATATCACCGTTATGAAACGGCAGGCAAGGAGGTGTGGCAATTCTATTGGGTGCATTTTCAGGGAGATGAAAATGATTTTTATCAAAACCTGATTTTTCCGAATTCGAATCAATGGATTTTTTCCGAAAAAACAGCCAAAGCGCTGGAAAATTTACTGGAGCAAATTCATTTTACCGATAGTCTTGCTCTTTGCCGGCGCAGTCATATTTTAGAAAACCTGCTTTTTACCGCGTCCCTTTCCCGGCCGGAAGCACACATGGATTCCTCGGTATGCAGTGCTGTGGACGCCGCGGTAAATTATATGCAGACGCATTACGCGGAAAATCTGATTTTGGATCAGCTGGCGGATCTGGTTCACTTATCGAAGTATCACTTTCTTCGGATGTTTAAGGAAATGATGCAGATTACCCCGCATCGGTATCTTTTAATGCTGCGGGTCAATGAAGCCAAGAAGCTGCTTCGCACTACCAATGAAAATCTCACCTCTATCTGCGCGCAAACAGGTTTTGCGGATGAAGGTCATTTTTGCCGCACTTTTAAGCATATTACCGGCCAAACGCCGTATCAGTATAGGAAAACAATGTAGAAAATCAAGTCAAGGAAGTTTCTTGTTTTAAAAAATTTTTCACTCTTGCAAACGAATGACCGGTTTGATATAATGGAAACAGAAAAAAATATACAAAGGAGGCAGGACTGGAATGAAAAAGTTATGCGCGCTGTTATTCCTGCTGATATGCTTTGCGGGATGTGCGCCGGCGCAAGAAAATACTCCTACGCCGGAAGTAACCGCAACGCCGACAGCAACTCCTCAAGCAACGGAAGATCCCGTTTCCGCGGAGAAAAAAGCGGCGCTGTATGCGCAGCTGAACGAGCTGATCGATACGATTCCCACCGAGCCCATGGATATCTCCAAGTTCCCGAAAAAAGTGCTGGTAAAGCAAAAGAAAGGAACCACGCTTTACTTTGATGAAAATCTTAAAGAACACGGTGCGGGTGAAATATACTATAATGATATTTTGTTTTCGGGTTATGAATGTTATAAAGGAGTATATAAATTACAGAGCACAATAACGTATCGCAGAGGTGATATAGACAAAACAAGTTATTGTATTTTTTACGGATATACAAAAGATTTTGAAATAGTAGAAGATCCGATTGATTTTTATAAATATCATGAGGACTTTGAAATGCATACCTATACAATTGGTGGCAAAACCTTTGAACAAGCGTTTTTAATGGAATCCAAACTTACTTTACGCGACGGGTCCTATATCCGCTGCGCCCAGTACCGTGAAAATGAAAAAACAGCCGGTTCCGGAATGTTCTATTATTCCGCGGACGGAAGCTTGATTTCAGCTCTTTACGGTGTTGGCGGCGCTTCTTCTTTGGTTAATTATTGCGTACAGACCGATTTAAACCGGGACGGATTACCGGATTTAATTTTGCTGGCGTGCGGATATACCTTAGATCCGCGGGAAGGATATGAAAATCCATTTCTTTCGGGAGACAAAGTATTTGAGGTAGACCAAATGGAACAGCTGGAAAAACTTCGGACGGAAGAAGGCGTTGAGACGTATCTGGCAAGCGAGGCACGGGGAGGAGTCAGCTGTGTATTGCTTTCCGACGCAACGGACGGAACATATTCTTATTATACTTCTGATTCCATACGTCCCATAAGTACTTTTGAAAAAGGTTATGTTCCGTTCGCTAGTGAAGTAAATAAAGTTACGGCTGAACTGTTTGAAGGAGCGGAAAAATCGAATGTTTTACCCTGATATTTAGGCAACCGGCGGCATTTTTGCCGCCGTTTTTTTATAACAAAATTGCGGATCCTCTATAAAAGAGCAAAGAAGAAACAAATATTTTTTTCATAAGGACAGCAAGGAATTTTAAAAATGAAAATCGGTATATTTTTTCTATTTTACAGACCTTTTCTTTTGTTGCGACGCGTGCTATAATAAAACAAAAAAGGGAAATGTAAAAATGAAAATTTTAAATCTGGGCTCCTGCAATATTGATTATGTATACCGGGTAGAACATATTGTAAGGCCGGGCGAAACCGTGGCAATTACCGGTTTGGAGCAGTTCCCCGGCGGAAAGGGATTAAACCAATCCATCGCGCTTGCCCGGGCAGGCGCTAAGGTATATCATGCCGGCTGTATCGGACAGGACGGTCTGTTTTTAAAAGAGCTTCTCAGCTCCTGCGGGGTAGATGTTTCTTTTCTGCGCATGACCCAGGGACGTAACGGCCACGCGATCATCCAAGTAGACAGCAACGGCCAAAACAGTATTGTCATTTTTCCCGGTTCCAACGCGGAAATCACGCCGGCTTATATAAAGGAAATATTGAACGGATTTTGCGCAGAGGATTTATTACTGCTGCAAAATGAAATCAGCTGTCTGACCGATATTCTGCAGGAAGCCGCAAAAAAGGGAATGAAAATCCTATGGAATCCCTCTCCTTTCTGCGAAGAGCTGAAAAAAATAGATATGAGCTGTATATCGGTATTGATTCTGAATGAAGTGGAGGCCGCGGAATTTTCCGGAAGAACACAGCCGGAGGAATGCTTGGCCTGTTTCGGCCGGCTGTATCCGAATTTGACAGTGGTCTTGACCTTGGGAGAACAGGGATGCTTGTTGTTTCAAAATGGAAAAACGCTGTATCACCCCGCTTTTTTGGTAAAAGCTGTGGATACCACTGCCGCCGGCGATACGTTTACCGGTTATTTCGCGGCAGCTATAGCGCAGGGGGAAGAACCGCTTGAGACACTGAGGATAGCTTCGGCAGCCGCAGCGCTCGCGGTAACAAAAACGGGAGCCGCACCGTCGATTCCGCGTCGTGAAGAAGTTCTTGCCGCGTTGGAAACATTGCAAACACGAACGCAAGAAAACGGAGAAATACAACAAAAAGAAATTGCTTTACATTATATTGACGAACATATAGCGCGAGCAGATATAAAACATTTAGCGGCGGAGTTGGGTTATACGGTCGGCTATACGAGCAGCTGGCTCAAAAAGAAAACAGGCGTTCCCTTTTCCGTTCTTTTGCAGCAGCGCCGCTGCCGTGAAGCCGCCAGATTGCTGACACAGTCCGACCTGCCGGCAGGAGAAATTATTCGGCGTGTAGGATATCAAAACGAAAGCTTTTTCCGAAAGCTTTTTTATAAGACCTATGGGATCTCCATGCGGGATTACCGAAAAAAATATCAAAGATAAAGGAGAAAAATATGACAGCCGAAGAACGTTTGCGGAATTTAGAGGTCCCTTCGGGACCGGTAGATGTGGTACTGGATACCGATACATATAATGAAGTGGATGATCAGTTTGCCTTAGCATATCTCTTGCGTTCCTCTTCAAAATTGCGCGCACAGGCTATTTATGCCGCGCCGTTTTGGAACGGAAAATCTCAAAATCCAAAAGACGGAATGGAAAAAAGTTATGAGGAAATTCATAAAATATTGCGGTTAACAGGAGAAAATATCGCGGTTTTCAAAGGGGCGGAACATTATTTAAAAGATGAAAAAACACCGGCTGTTTCGCCGGCAGCGCAGGATTTAGCCCGGCGTGCCATGCAGTATTCCCCGCGGAATCCGCTTTATGTTGTGGCCATCGGCGCCATTACCAATATTGCTTCCGCCATTTTATTAAATTCTGAAATTTGTGAAAATATAGTAGTGGTTTGGCTGGGCGGACATGCCAGACATCTATCCTATACCGATGAATTTAATATGAAGCAGGATATCGCGGCGGCACGGATAGTAATGAAAAGCGTACCGTTTGTGCAGCTGCCCTGCGCAGGTGTAGTAAGCGCGTTTACCGTTTCGGGTCCGGAACTTCGCTATTGGCTTTCAGGCAAAAACGCTTTGGCGGATTATCTGGCGGAAAATACAATAAAAACGGCGGAAAGCTACGCGGCCGGTCGTCCTTGGACTCGGGTAATTTGGGATGTTACCGCTGTTGCCTGGCTTTTGAATGATAAAAATCAGTTTATGTATTCCCGCTTGGTTCCTGTAAGTCTGCCTACGTATGATTTCTTTTACAGTTCAAATCCTGACGGCCCGTGGATGCGTTACATATATTATATTCATCGGGATGCTCTTTTCAGCGATTTAGTGAATAAATTAACCCAGCAATAACGCTTCCGCGTTTCAATATATCCTTGCTGCTTTCGGAAAAGTTTTTTGCGTTTTCCATATAAAAAACTTTATATGCTTTTCTATTTTAATACTAAAAAGCACCGCAAAATTACGGTGCTTTTCTCTTCATGCTGTTTCCTGCGGCGGCGGGCCGTCCACAAACTTTACATGGCCGATCCACCATGTGGAATACCTGCTACAGAACAGATTTCCCAGTGTCCAGTCATGAATAATTTTATCATACAAAAAATAATGCTCATATTCTTCTACTGTTTTATCGTACCCGTTCTCCTGTAAAAATAAGGCAATTTGTTCTTCGTCGGTTGTGCTAAAAAATTCTTTCTCCTTTAAAAAATAGAGTATAGGGCCGTTAATATACATAATATTTTCCTCAACGGAATAACTATATCCCCAGTGCAGCCAAGAATCAACAGGGTCTTCCGGCGAACGAATATCTTCTAATCTGCAAACAAATCCCATTTCCTTTTCATTCAAGTATACACTTATAGTTATGCTTTCACCTTTATTCAATTCACTCGGTATATAAGGCCTTTCAAATACGCCAAAATCTTCAGCCATATATTGGTCTGTATTATCCATCCACCTGCCATATTTATATACCCCCACCCTGCTATACGAACATCCCGTTGCAAAAGGCCCCCATCGCAGTAAGCTTCCGTCTTCTTTAAGTTTTACCTGTCCCGAATAATACATCTCATCAAAGACATTCTCAATCTTATATATTCGCCGGACTATAAACGGAGTAAAGCTAACAATGTAAATTACAATGGATAATAAAACGATAACTATCTTTTTTTTTCGTTTTTTCGCTAATGCTTTGGCGCTGTACATAATAACTCCTTATTTAAATTTTTGATACATCCCTGTTTTATGGTATCACATTCACTTTTTGCTTGTCAATACCTCAAAAAAGCACCGCATTTTGCGGTGCTTGATTTTATGCTATTTTCGCCATAGAAGGATGTCTGTAAATACTACCCATTGCTCAACCACGGTAATAATTTATCTAATCAGCAAATCTCTCCATACTGTATGTTCCGTTTCATTTTCCAAATAACTCAAAATGCAAACATCCTCTTTTTTAATAATATGAAATCTGTCATTTTTTCTAATTTCATCATAACAAAAGTTAAAAAATTCCTGTTGCTTTTGTAAAAATATTTTGTATTCCTTTTGATTTTTAGAAAAAAACATTAAAATAATGGAAGGTTCATATCCGTTCAACATCCTGCATCCGGACAATCCAAATCTTTTTTGTAATTCTTCCGAATCTTGTATTTCAATAATAAGCTTACCGTAAAGTCGAGATTTTAAAGACCATCGAAAATCATGGATATGGATATCAATACGGTTACAATCAATATCTATATTATAGCTTTTTTTAAATACCTTCACAAGATTCAACGCAAAAACATTCGTTTTTTTATCATACCGTGTTTCACTTGTTAATCCCGGGCCTCCAAAGCTTTTTATTGCAACCTCTTGCAGCCAATAAGAAAACTCCGTATGTGCTTGATCAAAATCTATCCAAGCATTTACCGCAATATCCCCATTTGCGTAATAATCATAATCTACAAGAATTACTGAAAGATCGAATTCCTTTTTTATGCCATCAAAGAACAAACGATCCTTTTCGCTTTCCTGCTCCATTCCCGCTATATATTCACCGAAACGATCCATGTTTATATTGCTCCTAAATACTTTTCCATATTCCGCCTTATTCATACATAAAACCGATCATGTCATTGCGGCCCAATAGTTCCATGACTCGCTGCAAAATATCCTGAATTATTTCCTCTGTATGTGCCTGACCACAGACATCTATCTTAAATTCGATCGATGCGCTTGGAAACAGATTTCATATACTCTGGTAGAAACAGTATCGATTTGTTTTATCTTGAATTTCATACTCAAAACAAATTGATATTTGATGAATAGAAAGCCGCGCCCCATACAAAATATTGAGCCCCTATAACGGATACAAATTGAACCATCTTATGTATCATTTTAAGTCAGCAGACAGACAATCCTGTGCCGAAAGACCGCGACTCTATCCCCAAATGAAACGACTTTCTTTTATGAATAATATTTTTCAGCCCCGTACTTTTACCAAAGAGGCTTCTGTATCGAAAAATCGCTTAATAATTTATAATCTAAAGCTTCTTTCAAAAAAAATGAAATTCGCAAATCCTCAAAATCAAAGCAGGAGAAGAAATCCTGTTTTTTTATCATAGAAAATGCCGTTTGATAAATTTCATTTTTGTTTTGTACAATACGTTTAAAATCTTCTATGAAATCAACCAACACATAATATTGGCTATCTTCCGCACCTATAACATCCCGCCTTTGAACATTAAAATTTGTATACATAAAATTTCTAAACAGATCATATGTTTTAAGATACAGATGATTAATTGCTTTTGCGCGGAACCCATATACCGTTACATACATTTCATCGTAATCACTTCGATTTAAGTTTGCAATTTCCAGATATTTGCATACTGCAATTTCAGCAAATTTTCTGAATTCTTCACCGTATTTCGGCAAGCTGAGTTTTGCGCCGCACTTGGCTTCTTTCAGTTTGCCAATAGCGCGAACGGTACTGTTTTGCGATTTCTCCGTATCAAGCAAAGCTATAAAACGTCCTTGTGTTTTTTCCGGCGACACCTCTGCTGCTGAAAATTCAGAGCAAATTACCGTAACGTCATATGGATCCCGCAAACGGCTCGATAATTCAATATCGATCGGCGTTTGTGTGATAACGCCGGTATCAAAAACATGATTCATTCTTGTATAAATATTATCCATTTCAGGACCTCTTTTTTAATAATTAAAATAATAACTATAATGAGTTTCTATATGTTATAATTTTAAATACCAGCACCCATTTACCTCAATAATATTCGAACTTGAAAGTGTAATTCCATAAATTTGTTCCAAATACCGCAATTCATAAGTATAAGTTGTATTGCTAAGTGCAGGGTTTGATAATTGCGTAAGGGGATCATGGGAAAACCAAAATGTTTTTCCTGCTTCCTTCGCATTTGAAATAAAAGTCCTATTTGTAGCCAGCATAGCATCGGCGCCATATTGATTAACATAGTTGTCATAATTTGCAGAATAAAAATAAGATCTTTTCTGTGCTTCAGCGACCTGATTGTAAGCAACACCATCATAATTTGTTCCAAGCATAACGGTATCTGCATTAGGATTATTTGTCATTTTCCCAAGTAAATCATCAGCCAAGTATGCTGTTCCTCGATAATCTGCAGAATTATAAGTTACAGTAGTATTCATAACCATTTGCATAGACTTTACTGCAGATACAAAATTATATATTGCGTAAACAGCTGTAACAGCTGCTGATATCACCTGAACCTGACTTGCTATTCTATTAGCTATAATTAGTAAACGATTTGCCTCAGATGCCCAGATACCATAATACTCTGTACTTTCTGCCTCAATTATTCCCTCTTGCGCCATTCTATCAACACCTAATTTAGCAAGATGAAAATAATAATTATCAAAAAGAGCAATATTAGGCGTTTCTTGATAATTTTCCTCTTGATGCTTTAATTCATTGATTAAAGCATCATTTATAATAAATGCCACATTTGCACGGTCAGGGGCAACAACTTCAAAATATTCAGCCGATTGTAATGATGATTTTGTTACTATCGTCGTAATATCGCTATCACCATCATAACTCGATCGATCATATTTTTTTATTCGAATATACTCAATATTTGACGGATCAAATGGATCCGTACTTTTCACCGTCACCGTACACCGCGCAATACTCGCGCCGTCTTCCGACTGTGCCGTGATTACCGCGCTTGTTCCGGGTCTTCCGTGCGCCGTAACAAGTCCATACTGATTCACGCCCACATAGTATCCGTTTGTTGTTTTCCATTCAATACCTTTATAGGTTGCATTCGACGGTAAAAGCGTGGCCGTTAATTGATAGCTCTGCCCGGGAGTCAACTCTAACGTCGTATTGGAAAGATTCAATTCCTGCGACGGTACGTAATTCGCTTGCGTTTTCGGCCGGAATGTAAAGTTGGTTATTCCATATTCTTCATCTTGTTCTTCCGCCCCGGAAACCGGATCATACTGTATCCGGAAAAATACCTCTCGGGTATTGGGCTGCAGCAAATCATACAAAACATCACTGCCGGGACTATAATACGGTGCTATTGAAGTATCAATTTCAAATGATATATGCTGCCAGCCATGTACCAGCTCTAATTGATCTTTTTGCTGAATAAGATAGTGATATTGATACTCTCCCTTTGATAAATAAAATTGCAATTTATCAATTGCTTCCAGCGAATAGCTTGCTAAGTATAAATCAAAATCTACCTGATACTTTATTTTGCCGTAATTAGAAAGTATTTGATCTACATTGCACGCGATAGACCCATACGTAGAGGCTTTTAAATAATGACCAATAGGAATTAAATTGCCGAATTTATACTGCGTGCCTACATCAAGAGTCCCATCGCCACCCCAATTTCGCCAGCCTACCGTTCCGTATTCAAACGTTCCGTTCGTTGCCCCGGTATTGCTCAGCTTGCAAATAATTACATCACTTATGTAAAGAGCAGACGGTGTTTGGTTGACCAAAGAATCAAAACACAGCACAAGCTGCCCCGTACTTTCCGATATATCCGAAGGCAGTATTTTAAAAGATCCCGAAAGATTTTTCCACGCGTTCCTTTCCATCTTCGGTCCAACGCTTAACCACATATGATAATCGGTTCCCTGATCTTTAATAAAAGAATTTTCCTTATCTGACCGCAATAGAATCCGCGTACGGCCCCCGTGAGTGCTGTCTGTTTTTACGGTTGCATGCACGGTATAAGTTCCCGGCCCGGCTGCTTTTATCAACTGATAAATATCGATTGCCGGCGACGTCCATGCATCCGGGCGTCCATATGCCGCAATACAATAATCATCGCTGTTCGGCGCAACACGTTCACGCCCCAGCGTTGAATATCCGCTGCCGTACAGCCACCATCCCTCGGTATCCGAATCAAATGTATAATGCGCCACAATATTCGGCGCAACCGTTTCCGCAAAGACAACTCCCTGCAAAACGCCGAAGAAAATCGCGCATACAAGCAACATACTAAGCCATTTCTTTTTTTTCATTTGGTTTCCTCACTTTCTGTTTCTGTGGTGTTTTGCTGTTTTTGCGCGAAAAATGTTATGATTTTGAAAAATAATCCATAGCTATACTAACATAAAAAAAATACGGCTGTCAATACCCCAAAATAGAATATTTTGAACTTTATACAAACAGGAAAAAATCTCCTTACGGCAGAGATTGAAAAAAAACGTCGAATGTGATAAAATATTATTATACAAAGAAGAGGTGAACTATGAGAAATAAAAATTCAGCGGATCCTGCCGGTAATCGTCCGGTAACGTTTCTGCAATTTGGGGATAACTTATTTTCACGCGCCTTTTTCGGCCGGCTGGTGCAAAAAGCAAATGAAAGCGGGCAAGTCTGTGCCAACGGTATTATGATAAGAGATAAAAAAGCGGAAAAAGGGCAAAAGCAGCAGAATGTTTATACCATTCATGCCGCCGATAAAACCGATCGGGAAGATATCCGTGTGGATTCGATTACCCGCGTACTGGATCCTTTTACAGAATACGACCAATTGCTTGCCCTAACCGATGATAAAAATATCACCGTTATTCTATGGGCGCCAAGCACGCCGATTGCTTTTTCGGGAGAAAAGAGAAAGAAAACGCCCTCCAACGCTGTTGCCCAATTGACAATGCTGCTGTTTCGGCGTTTCTGCCTTGAAATGCGGGGCTTTATCTTTGTACCCGTTGCCGATACGGACCATAACGGCGAGGAGCTCAAGAACTGTGTGATTCGTTACAGTGAACATTGGAAACTCGGTATTGATTTTATCAACTGGCTTAATTTGGAAAATATCTTCTGCGATACCGTAGCCGAATGTTTGATCGATTCTTCTTCGAATTCTTCCGGTTCTTTGGAAATTTTTACGGAAAATTATCTACGGCTTGTGATTGCGGCAAAAAAAGACGTATCTTCCCGGCTTCCTTTGGGCAATGACGTCCTATGGGCCGAGGATATTTTGCCCTACCGCACCATGAAAAAACGTGTTTATGACGGCGCGCTCACCGTTTCCGCCGCTTATGCCGCTTTGCACGATGTGGAAACAGCCGCGGATTTTATGTCACGTCCTCGGCTTGCCAGGCATACCACTGTATGCGTTTTTGAAGAAATCGTACCCGTTGTTGATATGAATTTTGAAGAAATCGAAATTTATGCGCTGGATACTTTTAAACGGCTTTCCAATCCTTATATAAAAATACGCTGGAGAGACCTTTTGCCCGGCATTGCCGAAAAATTTACGCAAAATGTTCTGCCGGTGTTTGAAAAATATCCGCGTGAGCAGCTGCCCAAGCATTTGGTGTTTTCACTGTTCTGTATCCTACAGGCATATAAGATTTTTGATATCCGCGATGGATTTGATGAGAGCCTTTCACAGAAAACAACGCCGCAAATTTTAGCCGACGAACAGCTTTGGGGACAGGATCTCAGCTTTTTACTGCCGGAAATACAGCAGTATGAAGCCCGCCTTAAAACTTCCGATTCGTGATACAAGAAGAAACCATATTTTTTCAAAAAACTGCCCGGATTCCCGTCAGGATCAGATGCAAAAAAAGAGTACTTAAAAAATTTATACCCCGAAAATCGCCTGAATTTTAGGGAGTATCCGGCAGGCTGAAATCAGCGGACTGACAAGCGACTTTTCAGTCTGTCGAAACACCTGTCGGTGAATACGCATAATTTTCGGGGTTTTTCCACCGGTAAACATCCCCGTTTTACGTCTCTTCCGCGCTTTTTTTGATAAAATTCGCCTTCTTGCCCGGTTTTCCCCTCCTCCTTTTGAAAAAGGCGGCCGAAAATGTTATCGCGCAACATTTTCGGCCGTGTAATTTTTTTGACATTCTGACAAGTCGCTTTTCACAGACTTTCCAAAAGCCCTAATTTTTGCGGCAATAACGCCGCGTTTTATTTTTTTCCGCAGAGCAAAAAACAACGAATCAATAACGATTAAACCCATCGTTTAAAAATACGCAAAGATTGTCGGCAAAGCAAGACGAAAACTCCTTAACCCAAAGCGATTTTTATTCCGCTTTTTCGGCGGACCGAGCAGGGAAAACGAAATTTCCCCGTAAACGGGAAAGATACCGACACAAACAAGCGCGCGAAAAAAGCCGCGCCGCGGGAAGATATGATAAAATATTATATTGTCGGAACGACGGCATGGATACCGCTGTTCCGGATTCTCCTAAGCAACTTATCGATACGATCTCTTGTTTTTGGAAACTCGCGAAAAAGCGAGCGCGAATTTTACCGGCATCCGTCTGATAAAAGCAAAAATTTATTATCTGCCGGCCTTTAACGGTACCCACCGCTTTTTATCCGTACAAATAAACGATCTTCTATGAAGTTTTTGATTTCCGATTGCTGTGAATTTATCGTGTTTTATAAGCAAAGAATGAAATTTTCTTACAGCAATACTGTTTATTTGATCTCACGGATATCGTAGGGAGTGGTCTGATAAACAAAATAGTTCAGCCAGTTGGAATACAGCAAATTGGCGTGCGCCCGCCAGGAAACCAAGGGGGGGTTTGTCGGATCATCATTTAAAAAATAATGTTTCGGTATCTGAATTTCCGCTCCGGCTTTTATATCC
The DNA here is from genome assembly GCA_905200615.1 of uncultured Selenomonadales bacterium. Lineage (GTDB taxonomy): Bacteria > Bacillota > Clostridia > Christensenellales > QALW01 > UMGS1322. Next base: position 23,362 of record CAJKLB010000007.1, read on the forward strand.
CGCTCATATTCTTTTTTGAGGGTATCGGCATTATATTCCGGATGACCCATGATGAAAATTTGTTTTCCGTTTTCGGTAAAAACCGCGTAAACGCCGGCTTCCTCTGAAGAAGCCAGAATTTTGAGCTGGGGAACTTTTTCGATATCCTCCCGAGCAACGGTGGTGTGGCGCGAATGCGGCACATAAAACACATCGTCAAAGCCCCGAAAGAGAATGGATTTTTTATAATCCAGCGTATGGGGGAAAATACCGAACATCTTTTTTTCAAGCTTTTGTTTCTGAATTCCGTAATGGTAGTAAAGGCCTGCCTGCGCGCCCCAGCAGATATGCAGGGTACTGGTCACATTGGTCTTGCTCCATTCCATAATATCGCAAAGCTCCTGCCAATAATTCACCTCTTCAAAGGGCATATTTTCTACCGGCGCGCCGGTGATGATCAGGCCGTCAAATTTTTGATCTTTAATTTCGTCGAATACTTTATAAAAAGCAAGCAAATGTTCCTGTGAAGTATTGGCCGAAACATGAGATTGCGTGTGCAGTAGCGTAAGTTCTACCTGCAGGGGCGTGTTTCCCAGCAGACGGGAAAGCTGTGTTTCGGTATCGATTTTCAAAGGCATCAAATTCAAAAGTGCTACTTTCAGCGGACGAATGTCCTGTGTAATGGCGCGGGTTTCGGTCATTACAAAGATATTTTCCTCCAACAGTGTTTTGACCGCGGGAAGATCATTGGGGATTTTAATAGGCATACAATGCCTCCTTTATACAGATTCCAAAGCTTGTGCAATATCGTCGATCAAATCCTGCGCGTTTTCAAGGCCGCAGGAGAAACGAACCAAATCGCCCGAAACACCGGCAGCGATCAGTTCTTCCTCATTCATCTGACGGTGCGTAGCGCTGGCCGGATGCAGGCAGCAGGTACGCGCGTCCGCCACATGCGTTTCAATGGCGGCGATGCGCAGATTTTTCATAAATGTCTCCGCCGCTTTTCTTCCGCCCTTTACGCCAAAGCTTACCACGCCGCAGGTACCGTTGGGCATATATTTCTGTGCCAGTGCGTAATATTTGCTATCCTCCAGTCCCGCATAGTCAACCCAAGAAATTTTTTCATGCTTTTTCAAAAATTTAGCTACGGCAAGGGCGTTCTCACAATGACGCTGCATACGAACATGAAGGCTTTCTAACCCTAAATTCAGCAAAAAAGCGTTCTGAGGAGATTGAATAGAACCAAAATCCCGCATCAGCTGTACTGTGGCTTTGGTAATAAATGCGCCGGAAAGACCGAAGCGCTCGGTATAAGTAACGCCGTGGTAGCTTTCGTCCGGCGTACACAGACCGGCGAATTTTTCAGGATACGCCGTCCAATCAAACTTTCCGCTGTCCACAATGCAGCCGCCTACGCCGGCACCGTGACCATCCATATACTTAGTGGTGGAATGGGTCACGATATCGGCGCCCCATTCAAAGGGCCGGCAATTCACCGGCGTGGCAAACGTGTTATCCACAATCAGCGGTACGCCGTGCCGATGTGCCGCGGCGGCGAATTTTTCAATATCCAGCACCGTAAGAGCGGGGTTGGCGATTGTTTCACCGAAAACGGCCTTGGTTTCCGGTCGAAAAGCGGCTTCTAACTCTTCCTCGGTGCAGTCAGGAGAAACAAAGGTAAAGGAAATGCCCATGCGCTTCATTGTTACGGCAAACAGGTTATAGGTGCCCCCGTATATCGTAGAGGAGGATATGATATGATCCCCGCAGGAAGCAATATTGAATACCGCATAAAAATTGGCCGCCTGACCCGAAGAGGTAAGCATGGCCGCGGTACCGCCTTCCAGTTCACAGATCTTGGCGGCAACATGGTCATTGGTAGGATTCTGCAAGCGTGTGTAGAAATAACCGCTGGCTTCCAAATCAAACAGCTTTCCCATATCCTCGCTGGTATTATATTTAAAGGTAGTGCTTTGTATAATGGGAATCTGACGCGGCTCCCCGTTTTCGGGACGGTAACCGCCCTGTACGCATTTGGTTTCTATTCTGGTCTGGCTCATCATTTTCTCCTCCTAAAAAAATAAATACCCGCCGCAAAGCAAGCCCTTGCGGCAGGCCGTGAAAAACAGCTTTTAAAAAGAGCCGGTTTTCGCCGGCGACTCTGTTTTTTATGCGGGTGCAAACGCCGCAATGTGTTTTTATTATATCCATTCAGACAAAAATGTCAAGGAAAAAGCAGTATTTGCCGAATATACGTTTTTTATTTGGGCAAATCACGCGGCATCCGCCGTTTCGGTTTTGATAAAATACCAAGTGCTGATTTTGGAATATACATCAAAATCGCGTTTGATTCCCGAAGGCACAAGATCCGAACGGTACAGAAAGGTATTTCTTTCAAAAAAAAGTCCGATATGCGGAAGATCCCGTGCAAATACCGTTTGCAAATTATTGACGGCGTTTTTTAATTCATCCAGCGTATTCGCCTCGTCAATCTGCGCTAAAATGGCGTTCATTTCTTCGGAGGAATAGTTAGATAAATTTCCCTCGCCCTGGGAAAGCGCAAATTTTAAATTAGGCGCTTCAGAAAGATAGTAGCCGCTTATAATCAAATCATAGCGGTTATTTTTTACCGCATCTTTTAAATCGGTTTCATTCAAAGCATTTACATTGACTTTGATTCCCACGTCTTTTAAATTCCGCTCAATGGAGAGCGCCGCCTCACGCCGGACGGGATCCTCCGGCACATTGATCACGGCAAGAGAAAGTTCAATAACCGAACCGTTGGCTTCCAAATAACCGTCGCCGTCGGTATCCGCATACCCCAGTTGCGCCAGCAGTTCACGGGAGAGGGTAAGGTTGGTATCGTATCGCTGCACGTTCGCATTGGAAAGAGAAGAATCGTTGAACAACGGTTGCTCGGCACCGGTAGCTTTGGTCAAATAAATGTTATTGATAATTTCCGTACGGTTGATCGCATAGGCAATAGCCCGGCGAAAATCGACTTGATTCAAAAACGGATTTTTAAAATTAGTGCCTAAATATACATAATTGCGTGAGGTATAATCCAGCGCAGAAACACCGTCGATGATCTCGTATATATCCGTAGTCATCAGAGAGGTGGGAACACAATCCAGTTCACCGGCCAAAAAGGCATTGATAATGGCTTCCGTATCGACATACCCTACAGCGGTCACGCTTTCAAGTACAGGCGTTTTTTTCCACCACTTGGAATAGGCTTCCAGCTGCAGTCGGGTCCCTCCGTCAAACGAAAGGCTCTGCGCGTAAAAGCAACCGCTTCCATAGGGAATATCCATCGTAGAAGCGGACTTTCCGCTGTAATAAGCCTGGGGAATCACGGGAATATTCAGAGCATAGAGCAGCGCGTAGGATTTTACTTTCGGGTGCAGAATCAGCGTAGTACCGTAGCCTTCCGCGCTTTCAACATAATAGGAAAGCGTAGCGTAATAAATACTGGAAGGATCGCTCAAAATAGTATTAATGGTATACGCCGCATCACTGCCGCTTACTTCTCCCAACTCATTGTGCCAGTGTACGTTGCTTCGTATCTCAAACGTCCAGATATTTTGCGCGGCGTCATAGGTCCAGCTTTGTGCCAAGCAGGCAACAGGCTCCATGTTCTCATCAAATTCGATCAAAGGCTCAAAGATCATGGAATAAACATTGCGCATTTGTGCTTCTTTTAAATACAGCGGATGCATAGTTGCCGGAGAAAGCGTCATGGGAATCCGCAAAGTTCCCCCTGAGAGCGCTTCCGGCTGCTGTTCTTGTGTTACACCGGCGTCTCCCGGAGGGGATATAGGCATTTCCTCTTCTTGCCCAGAAGAGCACCCGCACAGCAGAAACAGAAGCAGCAGCGCCGTCAGTTTAAGCATAGAGCTTTTGATAAATTTCATAGCGAATCGTCACCTTTGAAAGATATTGAGACGTCTCTTTATAGGGAATGGCGTAAAGAGTTTTTCCGTCGGAAGAATATTTTTGATCCTGCAGCCATTGGCGCACGTTGCCCTCGCCGCCGTTATAGGCCGTAACGGCTAAGTTTATATCCCCGTTAAAGCGGGAAAGCAGATAAGAAAAATAGCAGCAGCCGATACGGATATTGGTTTGCGGATCGGTAAGCGCGGCAGGATCACAATCCAAATCATACTTTTCGGTAATCCACCGGGCGGTTTCCGGCAGCAGCTGCATCAGACCTACAGCCCCGGCGGAGGATTCCGCCGCCGGATCAAAACCGCTTTCCGTGCTGATAATAGCATAAACTAAATACTTATCCAGCCCGAATTCACTGCTGGACGCTTCCACATATTCGGAATATTGAATCGGCAGTTTTTGCCGAATAACCGTATTGCTCCAAATAAAAGCTATGTATAACAAAAAGGCCAATAAAAGAGCCAGAACGATAATTTTAAGTACATTCCGCGAAATAAAGTTTCCTTTTGCCATAGGGTTATCCTCCCAGTTTTTTTATAATTTCATCCGCTTGACGCAGGGTCTGCTCTCTCGATCCGCTGTTATCAATAATAAAATCCGCTTTTTTTCCGCGCTCAGTATCGTCAATCTGACGGGAAATACGGTAAAGAATCTCCCGGCGCGCAAGTCCGTCGCGTATCTGCGCCCGCCGGACGCGCGTTTCCGTTTCGCACACAACGACGATAATCTTATCGCATACCGTATATAAACCGCTTTCAATCAGCAGCGGCGCGTCAATGATTTTTATTTCCGCACGGCATTCATTTGCCCGACGCAGAAGTTCCGATTGAATCATCGGATGCAGAATTTCGTTGAGCCATTTGGTACGATCGGGACTTTGAAACACATATTCCGCCAATTTTCTGCGATTCAGCGAACCGTCTTCACAGAAAAAGCTCTTGCCGAAAACGCGCAAAATAGCCTGCGCGCCGGGTCCGTCTTTTTGAGTAATTTCGCGGGCAACGGCATCCGCATCAAATACGGGAATCCCTTTTTGGGCAAAATAGGCCGATACCGTACTTTTTCCTGAAGCGATGCCGCCGGTAAGACCTACGATCATTTCAATTCAAACCATGTCCTTCCCACATTCGTTTCAACCAACAGCGGCACGGAAAGCGCCATCACGTTTTCCATCTGTTCCTTTAAAAGTTCAGCCGCCTGCCGGGCATCCTGTTGATGTACCTCCAGAATCAGTTCATCATGCACCTGCAGAATCAGCTGACCCCGGATACCGGAATTCTTTAGGCTTTCATGAACGTTGAGCATAGCTAATTTAATGATATCGGCGGCGCTGCCCTGAATCGGCGCGTTCATCGCTATGCGTTCGCCGAAGGAACGCACGTTATAATTCTGCGCGCGCAGCTGCGGAATCTCCCGCCGCCGACCCAGCAGAGTCGTAACAAATCCCTTTTCTTTAGCGCTATGCACACAGGCGTCCATATATTCCTTTACCTTAGGATATTTATGAAAATACCTTTCGATAAATTCGGCGGCTTCCTTTCGCGTGACCCCGGTATTTTTAGCCAAGCCGAAATCACTGATGCCGTAAACAATGCCGAAATTTACGGCTTTGGCCGCGCTGCGCTGCGCCGGCGTAACAGCCGAAATATCGGTATTAAAAACCTCCGCCGCCGTACGCGCATGAATATCCTCATTGTTTAAAAACGCCTGAATCAACGTTTCATCGCCCGAAAGATGCGCCAGAATTCGAAGCTCTATTTGAGAATAATCGGCGTTTACCAGTAAAAAATCCTCTTTTTCGGCACGAAAAGCCCGGCGGATATTTTTGCCGTAAACCGTGCGCACGGGAATGTTCTGTAAATTCGGTTCGGTACTGGAAATCCGTCCGGTAGCCGTAACCGCCTGATTAAAGGTAGAGTGAATCCGTCCTGTTTTAGGGGAAATCAAAGGATACATGCCGTCTACATAAGTACTTTTCAGCTTCTGCGCCTGCCGATATTCGATGATAGGCTGAATAATGGGATGATCCAGCTGCTCCAGTACATCGTTATCCGTAGAATAGCCGGTTTTTGTTTTCCGCTTAGCCGGCAGCCCTAAATCCCCGAAAAGAACCTCGCCCAGCTGTTTGGGACTGTTGATATTAAAGCTCTGCCGCCCCGAAAGCGCAAAGATTTCGGCCGAAAGCTCATGGATCCTTTCACTGAACTCGCTGCCTAATGTACGCAGGATATCGGCATCCACAAAAAAGCCGACCTGCTCCATATCAAACAACACCCGCGCCAGCGGAAGTTCAACATTCTGATACAGCGGAAGCAGCTGTTTTTTCTGCATTTCCTTTTGCTGCCGGGCAAAGATATACGGCAGCGCGGCGGCACCGGGTACGGTACGGTATTTTTCCGCAATACGCGCAAAAGAAAAATCCTCGTTTCCGGCATCAATCAAATATTCCGCCAGCATCACATCGCCGGAGATATTGGAGATATCGCAGGAGAAAAAATGCATGGCCTGCTTGGAATCATAAAACACCTTTTTAATCTCTTGATTTTCTAACAGCGGACGCACCAAGGCTTCGGCCGCTTCTTTTTCCATACCGCCGGAGAGCAGATCCACCGAAAGGGGAAGGCTGTACTGCGTTTGCCCGCCGCAGCAAAGGGTGATCTCACTCTCGGTAAAATATACCGCCAGCGTATCGCCCGTAAAACGGAATTCCTCAAAGGGTCTGGTCTCAAAAGTAAAGCGGGATTCCGTTTTGCCGGTGCGCTCCAACAGACTTTTCATCTGATACCGCGTGAAGAGTTCAGCCGCCACATCGTTTTGCGCGGGAGTATAGACGCACTCGTCCAGAGGCGCCACTTCCACATCCCGCACAATGGTAGCTAAAAACTTACTCTCTTTTGCCTCTTCCGCTCCCGCTCGGATTTTTTGGCCCAATTTGCCGGGAATTTCCTCAGCATGCGCCAGCACGCTTTCCAATGACCGATATTTTTCCAGCAAAGAAAGCGCCGTCTTTTCGCCTACTCCGGCGATTCCGGGAATATTGTCGGAGGAATCGCCCATCAGCCCCTTTAAATCACAGATCTGCGCGGAAGTCAGCCCATATACGTCCATCAGTCCCCCGGGCGTAAGCTTTTCCACTTCGGTAATGCCCTTTTTGGTAAGCCAAACCGTTGTATGCTCGCTGATCAGCTGCAGCGCGTCGCGGTCACCGGTAAGAATAACGCATTCGCCGCCTGCTTCATCCGAAAGCAGGGAATACGTGCCGATAATATCATCTGCCTCAAAGCCGGGAACTTCCACACAGCGTACACCCAAGGCAGTCAATACTTCTTTTAACAGGGGAATTTGGGGAACCAGCTCCTCCGGCATTTTTTTGCGGCCGGCCTTATATTCGGCATATCTTTCGTGCCGGAAGGTGGGCTGCTTTACATCAAAAGCACATACCGCATGATCCGGCTGATATTCATCGGCCACGCGGTAAAACATTTTCAAAAAGCCGTATACGGCGTTGGTATAGGTGCCGTCCTGGGTAGAAAGCAGCGGAAGCGCGTAAAAGGCGCGGTTGATCAGGCTGTTTCCGTCAATTAAAAGTGTTTTCACAAAAACCTCGCATCCGGCGGGAACCATTTCCGCCGTTTTTATTATAAAATAAGTATACCACGTTTAAGCAAAAAGTAAAAGAGAATTTCTTTTCTTGCGGCGGTACCTATTTTATCCCTAAATTGCAATAGCAAACAGGATATTATGAAACAGAAAATCAGAGCTGTGGTAATGAAAGCTTTTGTGAGGAAAATTGTTGATTCCATGTTGGGCAAAAGCAACTTGCGATAATGACTTTCTTTTCGGGAAGAAGCGGTGAACAAGAGAGTTTTATACCTCTTTCGTAGAATGAATACGGATGAACGCAGTGCACTTTTGTTGATTTTTACAGGGTTCTTCCCAAACCATCCAATTCGCTGCCGTTTTCGCTTTTGACAGACTGAAAAACAGTGTCTGCGATACCCCTTTTTATAGGTCCTATTTCCTTTTACAATGAACCTGCGTATTTTACCGGTTTTTTCGCGTAAAAATAGTCTGTACTTTACAAGCGGTTTATGGTATAATAAAAAAAAGTCTATATTCGCGGAACTCAGCGTATCAGCAGGGGAAAGCCCGATGTCTTTCCGTTTCCGCTATCCTTTTGTTCAAAGGAGGAGACAACATGAAAGTTTTATTTGCCGCGTCGGAGGCGGCGCCCTTTGCCAAGGTAGGGGGACTTGCCGATGTAATAGGTTCGCTGCCGATTGCCTTAGCGCAAAAAGGCATTGAAACGGCGATCATTCTTCCTAAATACAAGGTAATCGATCCCAAATATCAAGGATCTTTTTTAGGCAGTACCGAAGTTTGCCTGGGATGGCGAAGACAGTACGCGGGGCTTTTTGCCTTAGAATACCGTGGGGTAAAGGTGTTTTTTGTCGATAATGAATATTATTTCGGTTCCGACTCCGTATACGGCTACATGGAAGGCGAAGCAGAAAAATATGCCTTTTTTTCTTTGGCCGTACCGGCGCTTTTGCCGCTTGCGGGATTTATGCCGGATATTCTGCATTGTAACGATTGGCAGACGGGGTTGCTGCCGCTGTTGCTCAAGCAGCGTAATTCTTCGATAAAAACCGTGATGACGATTCATAACCTGCAATATCAGGGCACATTCAGCCAACAGGTTTTGAAAGATCTGCTTGGATTTTCCGACGAATTGTTTACTACGGATCGTTTGGAATTTTACGGCGGCGCCAGTTTTTTAAAAGGCGGACTGCTGTATGCGGATAAGCTGACTACGGTAAGCCCTACTTACCGGGAGGAAACGCTGACGCCCGAATACGGTCAGAAAATGGAAGGCGTACTTGCTTGCCGCGCCAAAGATTATACCGGTATTTTGAACGGCCTTGACGAAGAAGATTATAATCCCGCAAACGATCCGCTGATTCCCTTTCCTTATTCTCTGCCTGAGGGAAAGGCAAAAAACAAAGCCGCGCTTCAGCAGGAGCTGGGCTTAACCCAGGAATCTGTGCCGCTGGTAGCGGTTGTTTCCCGCCTTTATGATCAAAAAGGACTTTCTCTGATTCGTGAAAAATTGCATGAACTGTTGTTTTCTCAAAAATTTCAGCTGGCAGTACTGGGAACGGGCGAGGCAGAATATGAACGGTTCTTTACGGATATCGCCCGGTGGTATAACGGCCGCGTCGCGGTACGTATCGGGTATGACAACGGCCTGGCACATCGTATTTATGCCGGATCCGATCTGTTTTTAATGCCTTCACGGTTTGAGCCTTGCGGGATTTCTCAGCTGATTGCCATGCGTTACGGCACACTGCCGGTTGTGCGGCGCACCGGCGGACTGAACGATACCGTAAAGGACGTAGGGGACGACGGCTGGGGCTTTTGTTTCGACTGCTATGATTCCGCCTCTATGGCTGACGCGCTTTGCCGGGGAATTGCTTATTCCCATAATGCCGCCGCATGGAAAAGCGCGCAGATAAAGGCCATGAAACAAGATTTTTCTTGGAAAAAAAGCGCGGAAGAATATGAAAAAATTTATAAACAGCTTTGCGGAGGTGAACTTTGATGGAGAAACAAACAATTTTAGACGGCATTGCCCGAAAGCTGAAGGGTCACTTCGGTACCAACGTAAAAAACGCTACACGGCTGCAGCTGTATAAAGCGGTTTCCCTTTTGGCGCGGGATCAGATTATGGAGCAGTGGATTGATACCAACCGGCGCATAGAAGAACAAAAAAGTAAGGTAGTATATTATCTTTCGCTTGAATTTTTAATGGGTAAATTTTTAGGCGCGAATCTGTTGGCGTTAGGGGAGTATGAAAATTATAAAAATGCCCTGGAATCCATAGGAATTTCGCTGGAAGATTTAGAGCAGGTAGAACAGGACGCGGGACTTGGCAACGGCGGGTTAGGGCGGCTGGCCGCATGCTTTTTAGATTCTCTGTCTACTTTGTCCCTGCCGGCGGTAGGATGCGGCATCCGGTATGATTACGGCCTTTTCCGCCAAAAAATCGTAGACGGCATGCAGATTGAGATGCCCGACAACTGGCTCGCGGACGGCTGCGCGTGGGAGATTCCCCATAACGAGGAAAAATATGAAATTCTCTTTAACGGCAAAGTGATTGAATATTATGATGAATACGGCAATATGCGCCATCGTTTAGAGGAATATCATAAAGTTCTTGCCGTGCCTTATGATATTCCCATATGCGGCGGGAAGGACGGCATTGTCAATACCCTGCGTATATGGAGTGCCCGCTCACCGGTATATTTGGATATGAGTTATTTCGGTCAGGGCGATTATATCCGTGCCGGACAGGAAAAAGAGCTGGCCGAAACGATTTCCCGCGTGCTTTATCCAAATGATTCTCATAATGCCGGGAAAAGTCTTCGTCTGCGGCAGCAGTACTTTTTTACCTCCGCTACGCTTCAGTATATGCTGGATCGGCACAAAAAACTGGGCCTCAGTATCCATGATCTTCCCCAATATGTGGCGGTGCAAATCAATGATACCCATCCTTCTATTGCGATTGCCGAGCTGATGCGTCTGCTGGTGGACAGGGAACTGCTGCCTTGGGAAGAAGCATGGGAGATCTGCCAAAAAGTATTTTCCTATACCAATCATACAATTATGTGGGAGGCACTGGAACGCTGGCCCGCCTATCTGATGCAGAATTTGCTGCCCAGGGTGTTTATGATTATTCAGGAAATCGATCGCCGCTTCCGCGTCGAGGCCGAGCGCGCGTATCCCGGGGAGGAAAGTAAAATCAATGATATGATGCCTCTTGCTTACGGCCAGGTCAATATGGCCAACCTTTGTCTTGTCTGCTGCCATAAGGTAAACGGCGTATCCGCTTTACATACCGAAATTTTACGCAAAAATCTTTTTAAAAACTTTATTCCTTTGCGCCAAAATCAGCTGATCAGCATCACCAACGGCGTTACGCCGCGGCGCTGGCTGCGACAGGCCAACCCCGCGCTTTCCTCTTTGATCTCGCGCACCCTCGGCACAGAAGAATGGCTGCGGCAGCTCTCGCTTTTAGCGCAGCTGGAACCTTTCGCCAAAGAGACTGCTTTCCGGGAAGAATTTATGCGCATAAAACGGCAAAATAAGCAGCGGCTGGCGGAATATATTTTAAAGCATAACTCAATTGAGGTAAATCCTGATTCTATTTTTGATATTCAGGTGAAGCGGCTGCATGAATATAAACGGCAAATGCTGAACGTGCTGAAAATTCTTTACCTGTATTTTGATATCAAGGAAAACCATAATCCCCACAAGCCGGCAACGTTTATTTTCGGCGCCAAAGCTTCACCGGGCTATGTGCGAGCCAAACAGGTGATTACAATGATTCATTCGGTAGCCCGGCTGGTGAACAATGATCCGGAGGTAAACGGTATTCTGCGGGTAGTATTTATTGAAAATTACTGTGTTTCCAACGCGCAGCTTTTGATGCCGGCCGCTGATATCAGCGAACAGATCTCTATGGCCGGCAAGGAAGCTTCCGGCACGGGCAATATGAAGTTCATGATGAACGGTGCCCTCACTCTGGGTACGCTGGACGGCGCGAATGTGGAAATGCATGAAATTTTAGGCGATGAAAATATCTTCCTTTTCGGATTGAAGGCAGAAGAGGCAGAAAGCCTTTCTACCGCGGGAAGTTACCGCCCGATGGACTACTATAATCAAAACGCGATGCTGCGCCGGGTCATTGATTCCTTGGCAGACGGTACGCTTAGAGGCGATGTGGCGAGTATTAAGAATTATCTGTTAGACGGCGACGGCGGTACCCCTGATCCTTACCTGTGCTTAGCGGATTTTGCGCCCTATATTCAAGCGTATGAAAAATTAGAGCAGCTCTATGCCGATTCGGATCTTTGGGCGGAAAAAGCCATCATCAATACCGCGCGCTCCCATTTCTTTTCCAGTGACCGCAGTATTGAGGAGTATAACAGCAAAATATGGAATCTTTCAACGGTATAATTTTTGATTCCCACAATCCTGTATTCCGCTCTCCACAGGGAGCCGTAAAACGCGGCGAAACCTTAACGCTTTGCCTTTTTGTCAGCGCGGCGCTTTTTCCCGCGCGTGTAACGGTAAGAATTTGGCAAAAGGAAACCGAACATCTGTTTTCTATGGAAAAAAAGGGGTTTTTTGCCCATACGCCTTACGGGGATTGTTTACATCAATTTTGTCTAAATGTTTCATGTGAAACAATTGGAGTGTTTTGGTATCAATTTTTGGTTGAAACCTCTCAGGGTATCCTGTATTGCGGCAATCAGGAAGATATGTTGGGCGGCGCGTGCACACTGCGGAACACGCCGGATTATCGTTTCAGTTATCGTGTAAATGTGATAGACGAATCCTTTGCCGTACCCGATTGGGCGCAGGGAGCGGTGATGTATCAAATTTTTCCGGACCGATTTTTCCGCGCCCGGGGAACAGGCGATATCACTGACAGGCGAATGCATGAAAACTGGGATGAAAACCCGGAATATCTTCCCGATCCCGAAAAAGGCTATTATGCGGCCGATGATTTTTTCGGCGGCAATTTAAAAGGGATTCAGGAAAAACTACCGTATTTAAAAAGTCTTCACGTAGAGGTCCTCTATTTAAATCCGATTTTTCAAGCCTATTCCAATCACCGCTATGATACCGGGGATTATGAAAAAATTGACCCTCTCTTAGGGACCAATCAAGAGTTTGAAGAACTATGTGACGCCGCGAAAGAACAGGGAATTCGCGTTCTTTTAGACGGCGTATTCTCTCATACAGGCAGTAACAGCCGTTATTTTAACCGGGAAGGAAACTATCCCGAGACAGGCGCGTATCAGTCGAGAAATTCCGCGTATTATCCGTGGTACGAATTTTTTGAGTTTCCTAACCGTTACGACTGTTGGTGGGGGATTTGGTCCCTTCCGTGTGTGCGGGAGATGACGCCTCCCTATTTAAATTATATCCTTCTATCCGAAAACAGCATCGTCCGGCGTTGGCTTCAAAGCGGCGCGGCCGGATGGCGGCTGGATGTAGCTGACGAGCTTCCGGACGAATTTATTAAGCTTCTGCGCCGCTGCGCAAAGGAAGAAAAAAGCGACGCTCTGATTCTCGGTGAGGTTTGGGAAGACGCCGCCGATAAGATCAGCTATGATAAGCGGCGGGAATTTTTATTCGGCCGCGAGCTGGACAGCGTTATGAATTATCCGCTTCGGGAAGCGATTATCGGACTTTTGACCGGTGAAATTTCGGCAGAGAATTTCTGCCGCCGCATCCTTTCTCTGCGGGAAAATTATCCGAAACAAACCTTTTACTGTCTGATGAATTTTTTGTCTACGCACGATGTAGAACGTATTACAACGCGCCTCGCGGGAGATACGCGAATGCTTTCACGGCAGGAAAAAGCAAACTATATGGTAAGCGGCCATGCCTTGATACGGGCAAAAGCACTGCACAAGCTGGCGGCATTGATTCTCTATGCTCTGCCGGGTATGCCTTGTATCTATTACGGCGATGAAGCCGGTTTGCAAGGCTGCACCGATCCTTTTAACCGCGGTACCTATCCCTGGGGAAAAGAGGATGCGGAGCTGCTGGCTTGGTATCGTGCCCTGGGAGAAATGCGGGATGAAACCTTCCGCGCCGGCAGTTTACAGCTGGAATGCGCCGGCGCGCTTTTGAGCATCCGCCGAAAACACGCGCGCAGCCGGCGCTATGTTCTGATAAATCCCACCGATGACTGTATCGAAACGATGCTGGATGCCTCTTATTTTCAAGACGAGCCGCAGCTTCTTTTGTCTACCCAAGACGGTATGCAGTATTCCATACGAGAAAACGGCTGTTATTTACTGCTGCCTCCCTATGGGGGCGCGGTCTTCGGAGAGTGTTTCACATGAAACATTCGACATACAGGAAAAACAGAAAAGAAGCATAAACGCGCTTGTCCTCTGCTGCAAAGACGGAAAAAACGCATCGCCTCAAAAATGCGCATACGCCGCATGAAAAAAACCCTTTTAGGTCAGCAATAAGTGTGCGAAGCGGGGAACAGAGCATAGGCAAAACAGGAACGATAAGGATCGAGATCCTTTCAATAAAAGTTTCACGTGAAACAAAAGGAGAGATTTTATGGCAAACGAAAAAATAAACGGAATGGGCTTTCACCACATTGGCTTAAAGGCCGCTGATTTTCAAAAATCGGTAGCTTTTTATAAAGCGCTGGGGCTGAAAGAAGTTGTAGGCTGGGGCGAAGGCGAAAAGGAAATTTTAATGCTGGATTTAGGTGACGGCGGAAAAATCGAACTGTTTGCCAGCGGCGGAGATGAATTCAGTGAAAACGGAAAGTGGATTCATTTTGCCGTGGGTGTAGAAGATGTACAAAAGGCCTATGATACCGCGATTGCCGCCGGCGCGGTTTCTCACATTGCCCCTAAAATAATGGAACTGGATTCTCGGCCTTATCCGATGACGATTCAAGTGGCTTTTGTAAAAGGACCGGACGGTGAGCAAATCGAGTTTTTTAAACAGGTAAAATAATTGCGATGTTAACAAAAGACGCGATAAAAAAAATAGGAATCAGCCAATATGGTATCATATCTCCTACAGAAATCGATTTTGAAGCGGATATTCAAAAAATCTGCGAGAAAAATTGCGGTTTGTACGGAAAATCTTGGGCTTGTCCTCCGGCCGTGGGAACCGTTTTACAGTGCAGGGAACGATGTTTGCAATTCAAACAAGCTATGTTATTTAACGCGGTTTATCCTTTAGAAGATTCTTTTGATTATGAAGGGATGATGGCCGGCCACAAAGAATTCAAAAAGCTGTGTGACCGGTTATACGACTTTGCAAAAAAACAAGATACACGGTTTCTTCTTCTATCCAACGAAGGATGTAAACGATGCAAAATTTGTACCTATCCCGCGGAAAAATGCAGAATACCGGAAAAATTATTTCCGTCCATAGAAGGCTTTGGAATCCATGTGGCCGTTCTTGCCGAAAAAGCGGGTATCCTGTATAATAACGGAGAAAATACGGTAACCTATTTCGGCATGCTGTTGTATGGATAACAACTTCCGATTGATAAGATACAACTTTTGTCAATTGGAGGCCATGAATATAATAACAGTGATTTTTTCAATATTTCGAAAAAACCCGAAAAAGAACTATACAGACTAATAAAAATTTTTATAAGAATAATCCAAATGATGCAATTGGGCGGCAGATACTTCGGACAGAGACGGAATTTGGGAGGTTTCATTTGACAAAAAAAAGTATTGAATATGTTCTTAGATTACCCACATGAATTGACACACGAACAAAAAGCAATCTTTGATAAAGAAAATCCATATTGGGCGGATTTTTTCAAAAAGAAAACCTTTCATAAGTAGAATTCGGCATAGATTAAAATAATGCGCGTAAACAAAAATCATTGCTTTTTGCCCAGGTTTATTTTTTCAAAGAACAGTAAAACAGCGTCCTGCAGGAAAGAAGACGCTGTTTTACTTATTTTTAAATCATTTTAAATACGCGTTAATCTGATCTACCCGCGCGTTCCCGTTTAAATCTCCCTTATAACAAATCACTTGAATGGCTTCTGTTTCCGTTTCCTCAAAAGTAAAGTTCAGCTCTGTTTCCTTATTATCTTTTACCGAAGCCACCTTCTTTTCTCCTTCTGAAGTAACCAGAACAATATCAAAAGAATCCAGCGTATACCCAAGATCGGTAGTATAAAGTACAATATTGTTGATTTTTACCGGTTGTTTGGGATGCACCGTTAAAATTGCCGGATCTTCCGCGGAGCAAACCTTTTCACTGCACCAGCCTGTAAAATGGCCGGTAGTACCGCTGGTAGCCCTGGAAGGCAGACAGCGGGGATCGTATTTTTCATGAAAATCATCACAGGTGGCGGGAGCGCCTAAAATCAAACTGGCCGAACCGTATCCGGTCACCGTAATTTCCAGCGGCTCGGATTCTACACCGTTTTCCATTACGAATTTCGCATAAAAAGTACCGTCACAAATCGGGAAAGCAACGTAATTATTATCCTGCGCCATGATAAAGCAAGGATCGCCGTTTTTATCTGTGAGCACACACTGCGCGTTTTGATACCAGCTGTTATAAGGCTCAAATACCGGTAAAAAAGTAATTCTCTTATCCTTTTCGGTCAATACCGTTCTCTTTTCAAAATGAATAAACGGCCGCACGCTCACGCTTTCAGGACCCTTGGGCGGATCCTCCGTATACTGGCGAATGACGACAAACTTACGCGAAACCACGGTACCGTCTTCCTTTTCGGCCGTTACTTTTACACTACCGTTTTTACCGTTGGCGCAAAGCAGACCGGTCTGGCTGATTGTAGCAATTGCCTCATCATCACAACGCCAGCGAACGGGATAATTAGCCGAGAGCTGCAGCGTATCGCCTTTGTGGGTAAGCACGGTTTTAAAGTTTTGGGAAGTAATCATCAAAGGACGATTCGTAAACAGTTCCGGACGGGAAGTTACAATAATCACCCAAGATCCGGAATCGGGTTTAGGAGGAATGGTATACATTCCGTTTTCCGGAATAAATTCTTCGGCAAGCGTCAAGTTTCCGGTATGAATATCAAACCAGAACGCTGAATATTTTTCTTTTTTCATCTGCTTAAATACGGCATTTGCCTGCCCGAATTTAAACAACATGGCAATATAGGTATGATCCTCCAAAGTAGAAAGGCACATTTCCGTATCAAAATCCCACCAGGAAGTATCATCAAAGCGGGGGATCAGCTTCCACCAGGGAATACTTTCAAACAGCTGCCGCATCGCGATCAGCTTTGCACCCCCCGGCAGATTCAATCCTTCAAACCAGCGCATATAGCCGCCGTAGTCCATCCAGTCATTCACATCATAATTTCCGTTCCAAACACCGTGCGCGCCGTAGCCGTACCCGAACACACCATTTAAAAAAGAACGATATCCCGCGCAAACAGCTCCGTTTTCCGTATTCCAAAGATGTTCATATCCGGTTTCATAATTCACCAAAGGCTTGGTAGGTTTATAATCATAAAATTCACGGAAATAGCTGAGTTTCGACATACCCTGCGCCTGCAGACCGAACCAGGAATGAAAATATTTATTTCCCCAAGCCGTATTATGAGCAAAGCACCGGCCGTCATTACACATATGCGCGGTAAGCGGATGCTTATAACAATCATTTACATACAGCGTTTCAGCCACTACCATCCATTTACGGATTTCGGCGCCGCCGTAAAAATCCGCGTCGCTTTCCTGCGCTGTAGTCCACAGTACCGGATAGGCACCATACCGAGCCAACCACATTTTTGTTAAACGCACCAAATATTCCGGCGTAAACCGATCATCGTTAATGGTAGGCGTAAAAAACAACTGAGCGTTGGCATGCACCAGACCGTTTTCGGCAAGATAGCGGAATTTTACATCAAACCCCTCGCGCAGCGCGGCAATATCCGCTTCGTCGATTCCATCATGAAAATTCATCTTCGGCGGAGAAAGCGGCTCGGACTGATACACCGTAAAGCCCTGCGCAATACGCATATCCACCATAAAACGGAATTGAGACTCAATTCCTTCCACATTGGAATCATTCCAATGTTCATGAGGCATCAGCCAATGAGTATCTCCTAAATAAAAAAACGGAGTACCGTCATCATATACAAAATAGTGTCCATCTTCACTGACTTTTAAAAAACCATGCTGATAGATGGCATGTTCGCCCGTATATTCCACGCATTCAATCGTGCCGGTAATACCTTCTAAACCGGTGTCACCCTTGTTCGAGCAGCAGGTGACATATTTCCACTGTCCTAAACGCGTAAGCGCAATACGAACACGCCAAATATCACCACCGTCCCAAAAAGCAGGACGGGTAAGAACCGTACCGTCTTCACAGGTAAAAACAACATTCATATCCACATCATAAAAAGGATTGCTGTATTCTGCGGCCGCATGAAAAACCAATTCACCACACAGCCATTTTTGAAGCTGCATAATAATTACCTCGCATTTTTCAATCTTTCCCCGATTATAGCAAAAGGCAGAATCAAAGTCAATACCGTATTCGGAAATTTTTTCAATATCTCCGGTTTTTCTGCTTTTTTCAAAAAACCGGCTGTGAAATCAACGGAATTTTGAGAAAAAACAAACTTTGAATGACGCGTTTTCTCCGCGCGAATCTCTGATCGGCGCCTGAAAAACCGCCTTTTTACGATTTTTATCTGTAAGCTGTTTTTCGATGAGCACAAAAAAACGCGGCTCTGCCGCCGCGGAAAAATAAGCCGGTTGTCGATAATCAAACCGCTCTTTCTTTTTTTAAAGTGCGATCCTTTTTTAAGCAAACATCGCGATCGCCGCGTCCAGCCGTTTTAAGGTTTCTTCCTTTCCTAAAATATCCGCCAGTTCCACCGCGCCCCCGGGCGTGCTTTCCAACCCGCATAACGCCACGCGTGCCGGCCACATAATTGCACCGTTCTTCTTTCCTTTTTCCTGTGCAAGCTGAATCAAGGCGTCATGAATCGTTTGTTCGCACCAGTTCTCTATTGTTTCATATACCGCGCGCACTTCTTTTAAACTCTCCAAGGCTCCCGCCTCATCAAGCTTAAATTTTTTATGACAATACAGGGTCTTTTCGTGGGGGGCTACCTCAGGCAAAAATGCCAATTTTTCAGGAATTTGTGATAAAATTTCGATTCTTGTTTGTATCAAGGCAGCAAGCTTTTTTGCGTCATACGATTTTAAATCAGGATTTTTTTCCAGCCAAGGCTCCGCTACGGCAAAAAAATCGTCAAAAGACATCGCTTTAATATATTCACCGTTCATCCATTGCAGCTTAGGAATATCAAAAATTGCCGGTGATTTACTGATTCCTTCCAAGGTAAAAGCCTGAATCAGCTCTTGGCGTGTATAAATTTCTTGATTGGTGCCGTCATTCCAGCCCAAAAGCGCGATATAATTTACTACGGCATCGGAAAGATAGCCGTTATCCAAAAGATCATGGAAGGACATATCTCCGTTTCGCTTGGAAAGCTTATGCGTCGCGTCTTTCATAATCAACGGAAGATGCACATATATCGGAGGTTCCCAGCCGAAAGCCTTATACAAAAGATTATACTTGGGTGTGCTGGAAAGATATTCGCTTCCGCGCATTACATGAGTAATCTCCATCAAATGATCATCCACGACATTAGCAAAATTATATGTGGGCAATCCATCGCTTTTCAAAAGCACCATATCGTCAAGATCGGCGCAATCCACGGTAATGGTACCGAAAATAACATCCTCAAAGGAAATCGTACCTTCGGTAGGGGTGTTTTGGCGAATTACATACGGTTCTCCCGCCTCTATACGCTTTTGAATCTCTTGCTTGCTTAAGCTAAGACATGTTTTAGGATATTTATAGGTTTCTCCTTTTTCCTCAGCGGCTTTCCGCTCCTTTTCAAGCGTTTCATCCGTACAAAAACAATAATAAGCAGCTCCTTTTTCTATCAGATCCCGCGCGTATTTTTGATAAATTTCTCTGCGCTGGGATTGAAAATAAGGACCTCTTCCTTGTTCTTTACCGGGTCCTTCATCATAATCCAGTCCCGTTTGCTGCAGCGTTTTAAAAATAATATCCGTTGCCGATTCCTGATAGCGATTTTGATCGGTATCCTCAATCCGTACTACAAATTCGCCTCCATTTTTTCTGGCAAAAAGATATCCGTACAAAGCGGTTCTTAAATTTCCTATATGCATATTGCCGGTAGGGCTGGGTGCATAGCGTGTTCTTACTTTCATTTTTTTCTCCTTATTCTGCTACTTGTCTTTTTTCTTCCGAATCCGGCGTGTCAATAGACCGCTGAAGCAAATTTCCGGAAGAAAAACAAAAGGTTTTATCCCCTGAAAAAATAATATGATCGATCAATTCTATTTCCATTGGTTTTAACGCGACGGCAATCTGCTGCGTCATAAGAATATCCGCAGGAGACGGCTGCACATTTCCGCTGGGATGGTTATGCGCCAAAATAATCTGCTTGGCGTTGTTGCGCAAAGCAAGATTCACCACCTCACGTATATAAACCGGCGAACGGTCAATGGTACCCTCGGAAAGTTTATTCATACTGTTCAGGCAGCAATGGTTATCTAAACAAAGCATATAAAGCACTTCGTTTTTTTCGCCCATGAATTTTGTTTTCATAAATTCCCTTACTTGAGAAATGGAACCTAACCGCGGTTTATCCTTCCATCTGCTTTCATGATACATTCTGGAAATCTGCGGAATCAGCTTTAACAATACCGCACCGTTTTCGGAAATATAATTTACTTTTTTCAGCTCTTCAATATCCGCGTCCATTACACCGGCAAGAGAACCGAAACGGTCAATTAACTCATGCGCTATAGGATTCACATCAATTCTGGGTATCGCATAGGTAAGCAAAAGCTCTAACGCCTGATGTTCCGTTCTTCCCGCCAGACCGGTGGTGATAAAGCTTTTTCTTAAATTTTTTCTATGTCCCTCATGCAAGCTCTTCACCTTCTAAAAACTTTATTTCTTCTTTTTTCAGCGTATACCGCACGCCCAAAACACTTTCATTTAACTGATCTACCGAAGAAAATCCGCCGATAGCGGCGGCAGGAACCTCCTTGGAAAGCACATAAGAAATCAAGAGAGCGGGTATCGGTATCTTTTTCTCTTGGGAAAGCTGTTGAATTCTCTCAGCGCGCCGAAAGTTTTCCCGCAACGGTAAATACGAAAGCTTTCCCGATTCCTTAAGCTCGCCGCCGAAAAAGTATTTTGAAAAAAATCCCTTTGCCTGTACGGAATACGCGATAACGGGAAAAGCGTTTTCCCGATACCAGTTATATTCAATATCATTCATAACCACATGCGTGATATCGCCCGTGAGCGGCGGCGTAGTAAGCGCATAGGAATAGTTGATTTGACTGACTGTAAAGGGGCGAAGTCCGTTTTTTTGGGCAAATTGATTTGCCATACCGATTCTGCCGCAGCTCCAATTAGAAGCGCCGATCTCCCGCACCTTTCCCTCTTGTATAAATTTATTCAACGTAATAAGCATTTCTTCCGGCGGTGTATCGGGCTTATCTCGGTGAAGAAAATAAAGATCAATATATTCGGTATTCAACGCTTTCAGCGAAGCCTCCAAATCCTTTCGCAATTCTTTTTCGCTCAGCCGCGTTTTATACATTTCTTTTCGAGAAAGCGGAAAACCGCCCTTACTGATAATAATTACCTTTTCTCTTTGTTTCTTTTTTAAATATTGGCCCAAAAATTCCTCACATTTTCCGCCGCAGTAAGAACGCGCCACATCCAACGTGCAAAAACCAAAATCCAGATATCTGTCAAGAATCCGAAAACATTCTTCTTTTCTGTCCTCTTCGCCCAATCTTCCCGCACCGAGAACCAAGCGATCCAGCTGTAAAACTCCGGTTTTTAATTTTTCCATACTTTTCCCTTTGCCACCTTAAAAAAAGAAACATCCATTTTATAAAAATATTCTACCGGCTGCGCCACGGTAATAATGGTCTGCACATCCCGAATTTTATCCAAAAGCATTTTCTGTCTGGAAGGATCTAATTCCGAAAGCACATCATCCAGCAATAAAACAGGATATTCACCCAAATCTTCCCGCATCATTTCCAATTCAGTAAGTTTTAAAGCCAAAGTAGCGGTTCGCTGTTGTCCTTGAGAGCCGAAATATCGTAAATCTACATCGCCTAATCTGATAATGATATCATCCTTATGCGGACCGATAGTAGTAAAACAGCGATGACAATCGACTTCCCTGTTTTTTTCTAAAAGACGAAGCATTGTCTCATAAATATCTCCGTCTTTTACAAATCCTTTATACTCACAACTGAGTTTCTCTTTTCCCGAAGAAAGATACGCGTGATTTTTTTCGGCAATCGGTGAAAGTCTTCGGCAAAAATTGATTCGCGCCTGAATAATGGGTACGGCGCGCTGGGCAAGAAGCGTATCCCAAACCTCCAAAGAATCTGTTTTACCGCCTTCCCGCAGAAGAGAATTTCGCTGCTGAAGTACTTTATTATATTCATTGAGCGCGTAAAAATAATTTTTACTTACCTGAGAAAGCTCAATATCCATAAAACGGCGTCTTTCCGAAGGTCCTGCCTTTACCAAATAGAGATCTTCCGGTGAAAAAATAACGCCGCTCAGCTGTCCCAGCATTTCACTGATTCGTGAAATTGCCAGACCGTTAACCAAAATACGCCGTTTTTGTCCCCGGGAAAGTACCATATCTACCGTATGCCGTCCGTCTCGCTGCCGGCTTTCCGCACGTACCCGCGCCCATGCTCGCTCATGAAAAATCATATCATTTTCACGGGCCGTACGATGACTTTTTCCCGTACAAAGCAGGTAAACGGCTTCTATTACGTTTGTTTTACCCTGCCCGTTTTCACCGGTAAGAATCGTAATACCTTCAGGAAAGGAAAGATTCAGATGCTCATAGGAACGAAAATTCCACAGTTGAAGGTCTTTTAAATACATTATAATCTTACCGGCAAAATCAAATATAGATATTTATTTCCTTCAACAGGCGTAATAACAGTAGGACTTGAAGGTGTAGTAAACGCGAAAGTAATAAATTCATCATCAATATTTTTTAAACATTCCACAAAATACCGAGGATTAAAGCCGATTTCTATCGACTGTGCCTTGCCGGAATAAGGAACTTCTTCATAAGCGTTGCCGGTATCGGAACGTGAAGTAATAATAAGTTTCGATTCACTGAATTTAAAAACTACATAATTATTTCGGGTATTTTCCCTTACCATTAACCACGCGCGGTCGATCGCCTCTAACATGTCCACCCGCGAAATCACAACTTTATTTTCCAGCTCTGTAGGAATAATGGGCTTATATTTAATAAATTCACCCTCAATCAGTCGGGTAATAATTTTTGTTTCTTCCAATTCCGCCATACAGTAACTCTTTTGAATATAAATTCTTACTGCGTCATCCGTATCGGTAATAATTTTTGTAATTTCCGAAAGCGCCCGGGCAGGAATAATGGCTTTTATATTTTCCTCTACATCTTCTATATAGGAATTTCTAAGCGCAAGCCTGTAACCGTCCAGCGCGACAACATTAATGGATTGGTTTTCAATTTCAAATAAACAACCCGTTAGAATGGGTCTTGATTCATCCACCGCGGTAGCAAACATCGTTTGATTAATCATTTGCCGTAAAGTATTTTGAGGCAAAGTAAAAAATCTTTCTTTATCAATTACGGGAAGAGAAGGATATTCTTCCGGATCAAGCGCGGAAATATTCATTTTAGAATAATTTCCCGTTACCGCAACACCGTTACGATGGTTTCCGTTAATTTCAATCATGCCTTCGGGCATCTTTCTTATAATTTCAAAGAAAAATTTACCCGTAAGTACTACCTGTCCCTCTTCTTTTACTTCGGCGGCAATTTTTGTTTGAATCGTCAGTGAGGAATCTGTTGTGGTAAGAATCACTTCATTTCCTTGGGCTTTAAATAAAATTCCTTCGGTAATAGGATTTACGCTTTTAGAAGGCAGCGCCTTTGCGGCAATGTTCAGTCCGTTTAAAAGTGTGGCTTTATCACAGGAAAATATCATAATTTCATTACCTCGCTCATAAAATAGTAGTATAAATAAATATATCATATATCATAATATATCATGTTTATATTGTGGAAAACTCAAAAAACCTCGCAAAAGCAAGGATTTTTAACAAAAATGCCTGTGAAAAACGTGTTGTTTTTCTGTGGAAAACCTGTTGACAGACTTTTTTGTAAAAACAGATATATAATATAAGTATCTTAAATCTATTATACATTTTTATGAAAGAATTTGCAATAGTTTTCATTGTTTGTTGTAAAAAAGAACTTTTTTTTTACAGCAATTTTTTTTAAATAGATTCATGAAAGAAATCAGATCAATCTTGTTTTCTGATGTACATTATATTATAATATTTTTGATATACGTTTTAAAGGAGAATTTTATGAATCAACCGAATTTTTTAATTTTTATGACCGATCAGCAAAGAGCGGATAGCGTTTATCCTTTTTGCAGAGCAAAAACGCCGAATATTGATCAATTTGCAAAAGAAGGCGTTTCTTTCATCAATACGTATTGTCCTTCTCCTCATTGCTGTCCCAGCAGAGCTACGTTTTTTTCCGGGCTTTATCCCAGTGAACACGGTGTTTGGAATAATGTGGACGTAGGAAATACTCTTTCAACCGGTTTGTTTGATCATGTGCGATTATTCAGCGAAGATTTCGCGCAGAACGGATATACGATGGATTATTCGGGAAAATGGCATGTTTCATCGGTTGAATCTCCTTTAAACAGGGGATTTAAAAGCAATTTTTTTAATGAAGTAAAAAGAAAAACAGAAAATGTTCCGCGTGATTTTGAATGGAACGGCTATCAAAATAAAGATGCGTATTTTTATGAGGGAAAAACGGGAAAAAACCGTCTGCCCGGAGAAATCAGCAGAATCGGTTACGGTCCCTTTGTTTTATACGGAGAATGTGATGATTCCGCCCATGCCGATACCAATGTGATTACGGGAATTGTGAAACATGATCTTCAAGTTTTAAAGCATGCGCTTGATACAATAAAAAACAGGGATTCTTCAAAACCTTGGCTGCATTATATTGGTATGCTGGGACCCCATGACCCTTATATTGTGCCGAAGCGGTTTGTGGATATGTATGATATCAATCAAATCAGTCTTCCGGATTCGTTTGAAGACAGTATGCGGGATAAGCCCGCTATGTACAGGCGGATTCGGGATATTTACGGCGCGCTTTCAAAAGAAGAACACCGGCAGGCTGTTTTGCATTATCTTGCTTTTTGCAGCTATGAAGATTATTTATTCGGTTTAATTATCGAACAGTTGAAAAAGTCAAATCAATATGAAAATACCGTGATTGTGTATCTTTCCGATCACGGTGACTACATGGGAGAGCACGGATTGTGGGCTAAAGGTCTTCCTTGTTTTGAAAGTGCGTATCATATACCGTTTATAATCGGCGGCGCCGGTCTTCCGAAAAATAAGATAATATCCCATACGGCTACGCTTGCGGATTTTGCTCCTACCATACTGGAACTGGCGAATATTCAGGTTGAAAGAAAATTTTCGGGGGTAAGTTTAGTTCCTTTCTTTTATGATAAAGTTCCGAAAAATCATACAAATGATATTTTTACGCAAAGTAACGGAAATGAAGTTTACGGCATTCAAAGATCTGTAACATCAGAAGGTTTCCGATATATTTTTAATGCTTTTGATTATGATGAACTTTACGATATGAAGAAGGATCCGTATCAATTGCATAATTTAATCAATGAAGAATCCAGTAAGCCTATTGTTAAAAAATTGATTAAAAAGCTGTGGCAATTTGCTTATGATCATAGGGATACTTGTATTAATTCTTACATTATGACCGCGCTTGCTCCTTACGGGCCGGGAATTATTTTTCAGCAGGATTAAATGTTTTGTGTAAGAAAAAAATCTAAATTGAAGAAATAATATTGTAAGAGTGTTGAATTTGTCAACACTCAGACTATAAAAAAAGCAGGCTGTTTCGTTTGAAATAACCTGCTTTATCTACAGTCTGAAGCGATCAAATTTTCGGCCGCTTATTGAGTAATTATTCCTGCGCGGTATGAATCGTACAGCTGCTCATATTGGTTGTCGGGGTTCCGGCATATTTCACAAAAGTACTGTAATAATTATAATACATGTAATTGAGTACGCCGCGCTGAGGAACCATAACCAGCGTACGCTCGGAACAGTTTTCCTCAGGACAGGCCGCCGTTGCCAAAGCACCGCTCTCGTTACAGATTTTTACGGTTTTATGAATATCACAGGTTTCCATATTCGCGGGATTGCCGTACTCCATATGAGTTGACGGACAGCTGCTGCTGGCAAGTTTACCGGAAACATCGCAATAGGCGACACGGGAAACGCCAACCTCGCCGGGTTGTATTTCGGTAGCCGCTTTGTTCGGCAGACCCTGATGTAAAGCTGTCATTACCGCGGAAAATAACGGTGCCGCGTATTTTCCGCCTTGAGCATCGGAAACCAAAGGCTTATAGGCGTCGGAACCGATCCATACGGTACCGGTATAATAGCCGGTAAAGCCGGCAAAGAACACACCGCGCATTTCCGAGTTTGTTCCCGTTTTTCCGTACACTGTTTGGCCGGAAACGCGGGCTCTTGTCGCTCCGCTGTTGACTACGGTATATAACTGGTCAATCAGCTGCCACGCGGTGCTTTCGGAAAATACCCGATGCGTATCCTGTTTGGCAAGCATATCGACAATGACATTTCCGTTTTTATCTTCTAATTTGGTAAAAGCGATGGGCTCATTGTATACGCCCATATTGGCAATACAGGAAAACGCGCCGGCCATTTCCAGCGGCGTAATGCCTGAGCTTCCTAATGCAAGACCGGAACCCGTTTTGCTGATATGTTCCGGATCTACACCCAGCTGTACCAGTGTGTCATAAGCACGGTCAAGACCCACATCATACATCAGCGCTTGAGCGGCGGTCACGTTATGGGAAGAAGTCATTGTGGAACGCATCGTAATGGGACCGCTGTAGGTACGGGAATTGTTCAAAGGATATCCGTTGGGAGAATCCCACCCGTCAATACGCATTTGCAGGTTATAATAAATGGTGCCGGGGCCGGCTCCGATTTCGATTGCCGGGCCGTAAACCGAAAGCGGTTTAATGGAAGATCCCACCGGCATGGTAGATTGATACGAGCGGTTGAATTCCAGTGATCCGCCGGGAGCCTGTCTTCCGCCGACTAAAGCGGTAATATAGCCGTTTCGGTAATCCATTACCGCTACTGCCGCCTGCGGCTGTGTAAGACGGATAACGGTACCGTCGGGATTTCGTCCGGCAATGGTATAGGCATCGGAAGAATAACGCATATTCGGATAACCCGTAAAAGAATACACGGCCTCCTCCGCGGCGGTCTGTTTTTCGGCATCCAGCGTGGTATAAATATGATAGCCTTCGGTACGGATCTCCGTACGGATCTGACCCCGGTTTTGCGTGTTGTCTTCCAGACCCCGGATTTCAAGCAATTCATCTACAACGCTGTCGATTACGTAGTCCGTAAAATAGATCATACCTGTTTTAGAAGAATAAGGAGAGTCTTCTAATACCGTAATGGTATCGTTTTTGGCCGCTTCATACTCTTCCTGACCGATCAATCCGTTTTCGTACATTTCATAAAGAACCAAATTGGTTCGGTTATCCGTACGATCCGGGTTGTTGCGTGAAAAATAGTTGCTTCTGGGGTTATACCGTGAAGGATTTTGTATCATACCGGCCAGTGTGGCGCATTCTCGGAGAGTAAGATCCGAAAGACTTTTGCCGAAATAGTCCATCGCGGCGGTTTTCATACCGTAGCAAGAGCCGCCCATATAGATGGTATTTAAATAGGCCTCTAAAATTTCGTCTTTGCTATAATTCTTTTCCAGCTCCAGTGCTAAAGAAGCTTCCTGAATTTTTCGTTTATACGTTTGTTCAAAGGAAAGAATCGTGTTTTTGATCAGCTGCTGGGTAATGGTAGAGCCTCCCTGCAGGGATCCGCTGGATAAATTGGAAATCGCCGAAGCCAGCAATCGTTTAAAATCAATGCCCATATGGCGGCGGAATCGTACATCTTCAATGGCAATTACCGCGTTTTGAAGATTGAGGGGAATCTCGTCGAGTTTTGCCCATTCCCGGTTTTCCAGGCTGAAATAATTGCCTAGAACTTCACCGTTTACATCATAGAGAACAGTGGCCTGGTCTTGTCCGGACACTAAGGCGATATCCAATTCAGGCACTGACTCCAGATAGGATTTTGCCATACCCAATACAAATCCGATACCGCTGATGCCAATAATCAAAATGCAAATCAGCGTCATTTTTACCGTTACCAGCAAAAGATTTACAAAATAATTTTTCGGTTTATCGCTTTTGGTAAAAAGCGACATTTCCTCATCGATACGGCGGCGGCGTTCAAGCAGTTCTTTTTGCCGCTGAGCCAGCTGTTTTTCTTTCAGCGCTTTTTTGGGATCTTCCGGGCGATAGATATTACTGGCTTCGTCGGCAATTTTGCGCGCGGCCGCGTTGGTTTGAGGCGCGCTTCTTTTTTGAGGCGGCGGCGTTTTGTGAGACTGTACAGGCTGTATACGCTGTGTTTCCTCTAACGGCCGAGCGGCGCGGGGCGCGTTTTCGCGGGTTTGTTCAACCGATCGTTCCGGAACGCGGGGGCGCTGCGGCGAGTTTTGCCGGGCGCGGTTTTGGGCTGCAGAAACGCTTTCGCTGTGCCGAACGGGACGTTCGGAAGCAGAAGCCGATGTATTGCTCCGGCCGGTGGTATTGCTCTTGTTTTCTCTTACCGTCGGTCTTGACGCTGCCGCGCGGCGGTCCTCAGTTTGCTTTGCGGCATGCGGACGCGGCTGTCCGGTTGAGGAACTTCTTCGCGCGATAACAGGTTCAACCGTAAGCTCGGGGATTTGTCGCTGATTGTTCTTTTCTGCTGTTCTTTTATTCGTCCGGTCTGCAGCCGTATTGCGGGGCATTACCGGGGTAACCTCCAAATTGGAAGCCGGATCTTTTGATGGATTTCTTTTTTCCGGCATAATTACGGAATCCTCCTTGTTTCATGTATGTTTATTATAACAAAAGAATTATTTTTTTTCAACTTAAAATATTGACGCATGGAAATTATTGGTTTTTAATTTTGTAACACGTTTTTCGCGGTTTCGCCAAAAACGGTTCTTTTTTGTGTATCGTCTCATCTTTTTGCGGCATACGCCATAAAATAAAATAGGTGAGTTTTATGAAAAAGAAAATTTTACTGATTGTAGCAGCCGTTCTTTTGGTTGTGGTATGTCTCGCGGTATTTTTTATTCAAAATATCGAGCAGCAGCTGCTTACGAACGCTCGCGCCGTTATTACGGCCAGGGTGAATCTGATTATGAACGAATGTATCAATTCGGCGCTGATCGCTACCGTACTTTCGGGTGATTTGGTGGAATATGCAACGGATAATTCCGTGCTGTATCTCCAGGCTAATTCTTTGGTGCTTAACCAATTGGCGGCGGCGGCGTGCCAGGCGGTACAGGCACGGCTGGACGATATGTGTTCTATCGGCGTTTCCCTGCCCCTGGGGAGTGCCTTGGGAATCGATCTTTTTGCCGGCAGCGGACCGCGGATTAACGTAAACGTAGCGTTAAGCGGCAATGTGACTAATGATTATATGAGTACTTTTGAATCCGCCGGTATCAATCAGACCAAGCACAGCATTATGTTGATACTTTCGGTAAATATTTCGGTATTTCTTTCTTCAAAGAAAAATACATTTTCTATACAAAACAGCGTAGCGGTTTTTGAAGGAATCATTGTAGGTACGGTGCCTAACTATTATTTGCAGACCGATCGGTTCTCTTTTGATTTGATTCCTTAAAAAATACTTTCTTTTTCGCGCGTTAACGTGTATAATAAAAATATCAATTTGAATATATAGGAGAATCATGATGCGCATCGTGATAAAAATAGGCACCAGTACGCTGGCATACGCCTCAGGACATTTAAATATCCGCCGGGTAGAGGAACTTTGCCGGGTCATCAGTGATATTAAAAATGCCGGAAATCAGATTATTTTAGTATCCTCCGGAGCCATCGGCATGGGCGTGGGCAAGTTGGGACTGCCTTGCCGCCCTGAGGATATCCCTACCAAGCAGGCCGCGGCCGCTGTAGGACAGTGTGAATTGATGTATACCTACGATAAACTTTTCGGCGAATATAATCATACTGTGGCACAGCTGCTGATTACCGGCGGGGATATCGAAAATGAAATCAGGCACCAAAACTTCAGTAATACCATTCGCCGCTTGCTGGAGATGGGCGCGCTGCCTATCATTAATGAAAACGATACACTGGCTACCGAGGAGATTGTTATCGGCGATAATGATACCTTAGCGGCTATCGTGGCCAAAAGTGTCAATGCCGATTTGCTGGTACTGCTTTCGGATATTGACGGGCTTTATACCGCCGATCCCCATAAAGATCCGAATGCCCGGCTGATTCCTTTGGTAACCACGCTGGATGAAAGCATCTATTCTTTAGCCGGCGGAAACGGTTCCGCTTTAGGTACCGGCGGTATGGTTACCAAACTTAACGCGGCAAAAATCTGCCTTTCCTGCGGATGTGATATGGTGATCGCTAACGGCGCCAATCCCTTAAACCTTTATGATATTACAGACGGCCTTCCCGTCGGAACAAAATTTACGGAGAAAAACAATGCTTGAGCTTTTACAGGCCGCGAAGGCCGCAAAGGCAGAGGTTTCCTGCCTGAGCACGCGGCAGAAAAACGATGCGCTTCTTTCTATGGCGGAAGCTTTGGAACAAAATGCGCAAAAAATTCTTGATGCCAATCGGGCGGATATGGAAAAAGCCCGGGGAACGATTTCCGAGGTCATGCTTGATCGGCTGAGCCTGACGGCGGAACGGATTCACGCCATGGCCGAGGGCATTCGTTCCGTTCAGACGCTCCCGGATCCCGTAGGCCGCGTTCTGGATTGTTTTACCCGTGCCGACGGACTCAAAATTTCTAAAATGGCAGTACCTATCGGTGTGATCGCCATTATTTATGAAAGTCGGCCTAATGTAACCAGCGATGCCGCGGCGTTGGCGCTTAAAAGCGGCAATGTATGTATTCTGCGCGGAGGCAAAGAGGCTTTCGGTTCGGCAAAGGCGATCGTTGACGCTTTAAAAGAAGGGTTGACGCGGGCAAACATAACTCCGGACGCTGTCTCTTTGGTTCAGGATATTTCTCGGGAAAGCGCCGCCGCGTTAATGACGGCACGGGAATATATTGATCTTTTGATTCCTCGCGGGGGCGCGGGGCTGATCAATGCTTGCGTAAAGAACGCTACGGTTCCCTGTATTGCTACGGGAACCGGTATCTGTCATGTGTATGTAGAACGCTCGGCCGATCTGTTAATGGCTCAAAAGATTGTGGAAAACGCGAAAACCAGTCGTCCCAGCGTATGTAACGCCGAGGAGGTTCTATTGGTGGATCGCGCTGTTGCCGGGCAGTTTTTACCGATGATCTATGATACGCTGGTAGCAAAGCGGAAAGCCCGGGGACTTATTCCCGTAGAATTGCGTCTGGATTCGGCCGCGGCGGAAATTATAGACGGTATTCCCGCGCAGAGCCAAGACTTTGATACGGAGTTTTTGGATTATATTCTGGCGGTAAAGATCGTGGAAAATATCGAGGAAGCGATTGAACATATCGCTCTGCATTCCACCGGGCACAGTGAGGCAATCGTCACCGGGGATGACGGCGCTAAGGAAAAATTTATAAAAATGGTAGACAGCGCTGCCGTGTATGTGAACGCCTCCACTCGTTTTACCGACGGCGGTGAATTCGGATTAGGCTGTGAAATGGGGATTTCCACTCAAAAATTACACGCTCGGGGACCGATGGGACTGCGGGAGCTGACTACTTATAAATATGTGATTTTGGGAAACGGCCATATTCGGTAACGGAAAAAGCAAAAATTTTATATCAAGGAGTTTTTATGAAATACGGTTTTATCGGTACGGGAAACATGGGTTCGGCCTTGGCAAAGGCTTTGGTAAAAGCAGTAGAGGCAAAGGAAGTGCTTCTTTCGGATCATTTCCCTGAAAAAGCGGAAGCGCTGGCGAAGGAACTGGGCGCTCAAAGCGCAGCCAACCAAGAAGTGGCTCTGCGCTGCGAGAGTATTTTTTTAGGCGTAAAACCTCAGATTTTGCCCGACGTTTTGAAAGAATTGGCTCCGATTCTGCGGCAGCAAAAACCGCTGTTGATATCCATGGCCGCCGGCGTGGAAATCGGAACGATTGAGGAACTTTTGGGTGATTCTCTGCCGATCATTCGGATTATGCCCAATACACCGGTGGCTTTGGGGCAGGGTATGGTGCTTTATTGCTGCAACCGCTTGGTTTCCTCTCCGATGCTTACTTCTTTTCTTCAGGATATGCGTTTTGCCGGCCGGCTTGATTTTTTAGAAGAATCTTTGATCGATGCGGGATGCGCGGTGTCCGGCTGCGGCCCGGCTTATATGTACTTGTTTGCGGAGGCTCTTGCTGACGGTGCCGTGGCCTGCGGACTTTCTCGGGATAAAGCGATGATCTATGCCGCTCAAACAATGGCGGGAGCGGCGGCGATGCTGTTGGAAACAGGCAAACATCCGGGCGCGCTCAAGGACGCGGTTTGTTCACCGGCTGGCAGCACAATTGAAGGCGTAAGCGCCTTGGAAGAGGGGGGCTTTCGCGCTTGCGCGATTCGTGCGGTAAAGGCAGGTTTTGAAAAAAACCGGGCGTTGGGAAAAAAGAAATAACGCGGCAGTCAATCGTACAAAAGGTAACCGTTGCGCTTTTGTTTATTTGCATCAGCAGTTTTTGTTGATGCTTTTTTCCGGAATTGAAAAGGAAAAAGAGTCTTTGGCTTCGGTATTTTCAGGCGGCGGAAAAAGCTGTATTTTCCGTTTTTTCGGCACAAAGAGTGCGTTTGCGGAAAATCGGCATTTCAATCGATTTCTTATGGTATATATAAGATTTTTTATCCGTCAATAAAAATAAAACTCGCCAAAGCGCGTTTTTTCTGTTACAATAATAGCCGTTATTATTATTTTTTTAAGGAGGCTTTTTTATGCCTAAAAGAAAGCGTCGGCTGGGGGATCGCAGAGACGGAAGGAAGATTCGGTCGCTGCCGCCGATGAATTATGTTTCACCGTTTATTATGAAGACCCGAAGCGATGCGCAAAATTATTTTAAGGCCAGTATTGTGTATGACGATATCGAGGAATATATAAAAGAAAAGCGTCAGCAGGGACTTACGGGCTTTGGGTTCATGCATTTGATCGTGGCTGCCTATGTGCGTATGGTTTCACAGCGGCCGGCATTGAACCGTTTTATTGCGGGACAGCGTATTTTCAGCCGGAATGAGATTGTTTTAAGCATGATGGTAAAAAAAGAAATGAAATTAAACGCGCAGGAAACGGCCATTAAGGTGCGTTTTCAACCTACCGATACGGCGCAGGATGTCTATCGGCGCATGGAAGAAGCCATTGAAATTGCCCGTAAGCAAGGGGATAGCACAAATCTTGATTTTGTAGCCCGAGCCATTAACTTTATGCCTGCCATTTTGCTGCGGGCATTCGTGGGGTTCATGCAGCTGCTGGATTATTTCGGCCTGATGCCGAAAGTGATCAATGAGGCTTCGCCGTTTCACTGCAGTATTTTTGTTTCTAATTTAGGTTCGCTGGGAATTCCGCCGATTTATCATCATTTATATAATTTCGGAAACACACCGGTGTTTATCACGTTCGGCGCCAAACGCCGGGAACTTGCTTTGCAGGAGGACGGCAATGTGTGCAAACGAACGGTTGTGGATTATACCGTGGTTACCGATGAACGGATTACCGACGGGCATTATATGGCCAGTGCCTTTAAAAGCTTGGAAAAACTGTTCCACTTTCCGGCAAAGCTGGATACTCCGCCGGAGCAGGTAATAGAGGATATTGCCTGAAAAAACAGAAATATCCCGCGAAACGGAGATTTTAAAAGTGCCCACAAAGTCAACACTCTCTTGGTCAGAGATGCCGCTGGCTCGAAAATCGTTGATTTTGGGACTGCACTATACCATCCTGTATCCTTGAAGAACCGCTTATCAAGCGGTTCTTCGCTTATAATGAGGCCTGTCGCCGGAAAAACAAAATGCAGCTGAACGCTGCAAAAAAATCAATTTTCAGGTTTGTCTACAGTCTGATATCCCGCGAAACGGGATATTTTTTTATGCTTTTGCCAAAGGGTTGCGGCAGGAAAAAAAGTGAAAATACAGCGGTTAAAGGTTAAAACTCTTCTTGGCCGGAGAGCAGAATAATGATGCGCTCTAAGTCGTCACGGTCAAAGTATTCAATTTCAATCTTTCCTTTTTTATCATTTCCGTTAATGGTCACTTTTGTGCCCATGCGTTGACGCATTTTTTCTTCAATACGGTCAAATTCGGGAATACGTACTTTTTGTTTTCGTGCTTTTTGTTTTCGTGCTTTTTGTTTGCCGGCGGCGGCGACCCGTCGTTCGGTTTCCCGCACGGACCAGCCTTCTTTTACGCATTTTTCCGCCAGCTCCAAAATCAGGTTTTCTTCTTCTAACGCGGCAAAGGCTCTTCCGTGACCGGCCGATATGGCTCCGGAAGCAATCCATTCTTTCACTCGCGCGGGCAGTTTTAAAAGGCGCAGGGCATTGGCAATGGCCGGACGCGAGGAACCGATACGCTGAGAAACCTCCTGTTGGGTAAGCTGGAAATCCTCCATCAGGGCCTGAATGGCAGCGGCTTCTTCTATGGGGTTTAAATCTTCCCGCTGCAGGTTTTCAATCAGAGAAAGCTCACATACCTGGCGGGGGGAAAGCTCCTTTATAATGGCGGGAACCGTCTGCATTTTCAATAGCCGGCAGGCCCGGAAACGGCGTTCACCGGCAACGATTTCATACCGCTGTCCCACTTTGTGTACGGTGATGGGCTGCAGCATACCGTTGGTTTTTATGGATTCCGCCAGCGCGGCAATGGTTTCGGAATGAAAGGTCTTGCGCGGCTGTGCTTTGTTTACATCGATACTGCTGATGGGCAGCTGATGCACATATTCTTGATCAATGCCGGTTTCAATGGTAATATCTTCACCCATCAGGGCGCTTAAACCGCGGCCGAGGCCGGAATTTCTCATATTGTTCCCTCATTTCTACGGATGATTTCTTTACACAGCGCTTTATAGGCCAGCGCGCCGGGACAGTAATTATCAAATAACTGAATCGGTACCCCGTAACTGGGGGCTTCGGCCAGCCGCACATTGCGGGGAATATAGGAGGCGTACACCTTGGAAGAAAAATAACGCCGCACCTCCTGTACCACTTGTTCTGAAAGCTTGGTTCGGGAATCATACATCGTACAGACCACGCCGTCAATTTCAAGGCGGGGATTCAGCCTTTTTTGAATCAGTTTAATCGTATTTACCAGCTGTCCCAATCCCTCCAGAGCATAAAATTCACACTGAATCGGTACAAGCACCTTATCTGCGGCGGTAAAGGCGTTTACCGTCAGCAAATCTAAGGAAGGAGGGCAGTCGATCAGGATATAATCGTATTCGTCCCGCACGGCCGTCAGTGCGTTTTTCAGCAGCTGTTCGCGGTCTTTTAACGCTACCATTTCCACGGTCGCGCCTGAAAGCGCGGTACTGGCCGGCAGTAAAAACAGCGAAGAAATCTGTGTGGGCAGAATCGTACCGCGAATATCCCGTTGATTGATCAATACGTCATAAATACTTGCTTTGTTTTTTTCAATGCCCATACCGCTGGTGGCGTTGCCTTGAGGATCTAAATCCACCAGAAGAACTTTTTTGCCCAAAATAGCCAGGCCCGCGGCGATATTAATGGCCGACGTGGTTTTTCCCACGCCCCCTTTTTGGTTGGAAACGGCAAATATCATCGTTTACTCCTTGTGTTCTTCTTGCTCTTTTTCGTTTTTTTCTACGGCGTGAATCAGTCTGTCCGTGCGGGCATTCAGTTGGGCAATACCGCTGCGCACCGCGTTGATGCGTCCTTCCATTTCATTTAGCTTTTCGGTTAAATAGCGCTGGGAAAAATCCACGGCTTTTCCCGGCAGTTTTCGCAGTGAAAGCATTTGAAACTCTTCTAAAAGGTAGGCCAGACGCCGGCGGCTGTAAGCCGTCATGGCCGTATAGAGGACTTTAAAAACGGCGTCAAGCGCGGCTAAGGCGAAAAACAGACCGATCAGATTTCCTGTTTCGGCAACGGGCAGCTCGCTGAGCTTCAGTATGCAGATCGCCGCGGCGGAAAAACCGATAACGGCTATCGCCCGGGAAACGGTTTTCAATACCGAGGTATTCACGAGCAGGTCATTTTTCAGCAGATAATTATGCAGGGCAACGGTGTCCTCGGCTGAATAAGCGGCATAATAGTCATTCCACATACGCGTTACACGCTTGTCCAGCCGCAGCGTTTCAATTTTCAGGATGATATCCGATCCCGTTTCAGTACGCAGGATACGGTTGATACGCTTCAAAGAACGCTGTGTAGAGCCGGCACGGGCAAAAAAACACCATAAAATAAATACAATCAGCATAGCTCCGAAGGTAAGAATAAAAAAATTGGTGCAGTTTGCATAGGTCAGCAGAAAATTTTTCAGTGTGTCCATACAGGGTTCCTCCTCCGGTATTTTCCTTTATTGTATCAGATTTTATGGGTTTTTGTCAAAACAAACAAAAACGGATTTTCCCTAAAAAAAGAAAAACGAATCTACAGGG
The DNA here is from genome assembly GCA_905200615.1 of uncultured Selenomonadales bacterium. Taxonomy (GTDB): domain Bacteria; phylum Bacillota; class Clostridia; order Christensenellales; family QALW01; genus UMGS1322. The sequence continues at coordinate 59,708 of CAJKLB010000007.1, forward strand.
CAAAGAAATCCCCCTTTTGGGCCGGACGATGATGCCAAAGGGGGAGTTTCTTCATTCAATTTCAACAATTACTTTGATTTTGGCTGAAACCTCAGGAAACAGCTTTAATATCGCGACATATTCGCCCGGCGCCTTGATGGCGGGAATATCGATTTTCTTTTTATCGATTTCAATTCCGTGCTGCGCGGCAATCGCTTCGGCAATGTCCTTTGCCGAAACGGCCCCGAACATTTTGCCGTTACCGGCTTTACCTTGAATTTTTACCCAAAGGTTTTCCAGCTTTTTCGCGTTTTCCTGAGCCTGCTGTTTTTGTACCGCGCGGCGGTGCACCTCGGCGTCCGCGGCGGTTTTTGCGGCGTTTAAGTTGGCGCTGGTGGCTTCCTTGGCTAACTTGCGCGGCAATAGAAAATTGCGCGCGTAGCCGTCGCTTACCTCAATAATTTGATCTTTTTTTCCTGAACCTTTTACGTCTGCAAGCAGAATTACTTTCATAAAACTCACCTCGTTTTTTGCTTTTCTGTGATGGCTTTACCGCGTTTGCGTATATCGAAAAACAGGAACGGTTTTTCGGTATACGGCAAGGAGTCCGCTCCCCAATGAAAGGGGGAAAACCCATGCGGAGTTTATTCAGAGCGCGTTTTTCAGCATTGGGTTTTTCAAGCTTATTTTTCCGCGATAAAGAGTACGCCCAGTGTGCCCGCGCCGCAGTGCGAGGATATGACGCAGCCGGCTCGGGTAATGTAGATATTTTTGAATTTATTCAGACTCTTTACATAGGTGTATACTTCGTCAATGATTTCCTGGCTGGTACCGGAATGGGTAATAAATACCATGTCATCCTGCGCGGCAAGAATCTCTTTTTCCATGCCGGTTACATATTTCATGGTAGCGGTGCGGATATCGCCGCGTACTTTTCTGTCCACTTTGATTACGCCGTCCACCACGGCCAGTGTGGGCCGCAGTTTTAAAGCGGTAGCTCCCCAGGCCGCCAAAGCGGAGCATCGGCCGCCCTTATGAAGAAATAATACGTTTTCCACCACAAAGCCGGCGCGTACCAGCGGGTTGATCTCTTTTAATTTGGCAAGAATCTCTTCATACGAAGCGCCGTTTTGTACCATTTTGGCGGCGGTAAGCACCTGAAGACCGATTCCCGTGGAAAGGTTTCGGCTGTCTATTACCGTGATTCTTGCTTGAGGGATGGTCTTGGCCACGGCGCAGAAAGTTTGATAGGTAGAAGACATTTCTCCGCTGATGGTAAAAACGATGATGTCGTATTCCTCGGCGAACGGCTCTAAAAAATCTTTTACCGCCGGCGGCGTCGGTGCCGATGTTGTAGGGGTTTTGTTATTTTTATCGGCCCATGCGTAGATTTCGTCCGGTTGGATATCCACGCCGTCAAGCCGGCTGACTTCCCCTAAATTTACACACAGCGGAAGAATATCGATGTGATATTGGCTTCTCAGCTCCGGGGAGAGATCGCAGGTGGAATCGGCAAGAATTTTGATGGGTTTCATAAGCAAATCTCCTTAAAAAATAAAAAAATAAATACGTTTTTTTGCAGCGGCAGACGCCGCGGTGCTAAAGATAAATCTGTTTATATTATAGCATAGAACGGTAAAAAGCAAAAGAGCTTTTTATAAGGAATTTGACAGCATAAAGAAGGTGTTCTGTATTTTTCGTATGCCTTTGCCGCATAAAGGCAGGGCGTTTGGCAAAAGGGGAAGAAGCGCTGCTGCCGTTATATTTTTTACGAAAGATACGACAGTAATTCTTCCAGGGGCCGCATTTGGTTTAAAAGTAAGTTGATTTTGCGGCGGTTTTCTGTAGAATAGGATGTTTGCCCGCAGCCGCTTACGTCACCGGCGCTCAGCCATCCAATAATGGCCGCGTTGTTTTCCGAAAGTACCGATATTCTGGGAGCGCGGTGAAGCTGAAGCCAAAAATACACCTGAATATTGATGTCCCGGATTTCTTCCGGTTTAAAGGCGGGACTAAATGTGGAAAGGATATCTCCCATTTCTTCTTTTAATCCTGAAACAGACGATTTTACCGAGCACCTGCAAAGTTTATTTTGCGGGTTTTTGATCCAGATATCATGACCCAGATCAGGGTGCTCAGAATGTTTATCCACGGCCGATTCCGCGTATTTTCCCTGACTGTGCAGCCATTCTATGACCATTCTTTCACTGATTTCCCCCATCAGTACATTCATAAATTTTTCCAGGTAGGAACGGCTGTGCAGATCAAAGCGGTCTGTGATAAAATCCGTGAGCTGGGAAGCGTTGCCGATGCATTCTTTCATTTGTTCTTTGGATAGTTTGTACGCAACGGTATCGGAGGGGGTTATCATTTTTTTTCTCTCCTTTCAGAAGGCTCCGCGGGGTTCCCGTGGATTGGCTGAATAAAAATTCTTTTATAAACGCGCTTTCCGTGTATCAAAGGCTGCGCCACGGCCGAGCGCTTGTCCCACAAACCGTTTGAAAAGCCCTTTCCCTCACTTTCCGTTGCGCCCAGCAGCCGAAACTGCTCGGGACAATGTTTTTCCAAAAAAGTAACGGGAACACCCATCACGCCGTTATAGTCACAGGGAATCGCGTCAGTAAAGGGAACTTCAACGGCGGCGTAGTTATCATACTTTTGATAGCCGGTCTTCCGCACTTGCCTGTGTTTGCTGTATTTCAGATTATCGGCCATTGTCATCAAGGATAAAGGCTGGTGCCGCTGCCCATGTTCCATATTTGTGAACCAAACAGAGGAAACATTCTTCATGCCGACCCCGTTCACCACTTTATCGGCTTGGTCTGTATTTTTTATTTCAAACCACATTCCTCCGCTCCAGCTGCTTTTGCCCGCCCACATTTTTCCGTGCAGAATCAAGGGAAATATTTCTTTATAGGTAATGCTGTTTTTATTACCGATAATCAAAAATTTTTTTTCGCTTTCCACCAGCCATGCCACAAAGTCTCTGTACAGGGAAAAAGGGGGATTTGTTATAATCATATCCGCTTCATCCCGCAGTGCTTTTATTTCCTCGCTTCGGAAATCTCCATCTCCGTCAAGATACTGCCACTCGGCGCTGCTGAAAGCTTTTGAAGTAAGAGAATTCTTTCTTGTAACAACGGAAATCTTTCCGTGTGCCCCGTATTTTTCCTCTTCGGAAGCGCGGCAGGTGCTGATCAGCTTTTTTAATCCGAAAAATTCAAAATTTTGAAGAAAGAACTTTGTAAAATTGCTTCGGGCCGGATCGTCGCAAGGACAGAGCACGGTTTGATTCCGGAATAGATTCGGATTATATTCCCGGTAAGCACGGAGCTCTTTTTCAATATCCTCGTATCGGGTATAAAATTCGTCATTTTTTGTCATTCGGGCTTGGGCTAAATTTTTATTTTCCATAAAAAACCTTTCGCTTTGATAGACCGCGGAGCAGCCGTATCCGTCGCTTTCTTTTTAGGGAGCGTAATGCGTTTTTAAAAACGGTTGTTGGCGGTTTTCTTTATTATAACAGGTTTGGCTGAAAAATCAATCTTTGCTTTGCGGGCGGAAAGAAACAGATTTTGTCGTAAGCAAGGTATTTTTGGCGAAATATGCGCATAGAATTTTGCAAAGAAACATCTTTGGGAAAAAACTTAAAGCAGCAAGCTGGCGGCGGTGAAGACGATAAAAGAGACGGCATAGGCCGTAAGTGTTTGCGCCGCGACGGAAAGCAAAGCCGTTTTCACGCCGTATTCCTTAAGCAGAATAGAAACGGACGCGATACAGGGCGTGTACAGCGCGCAGAAAAACAGAAACGAAAGCAGAGAAGCCGGCGTAAAGACGGCGCCGGTTACACCCAGCACGCTCAGGGTGCTGATAATGGCTTCTTTGGCGCTGATGCCGGCAAGCAATGCCGCGCACAGCTGCCAGCAGGAAAACCCCAAGGGAACAAACAGAGGCAGCATGGCTTGGGCAATGTGATATAAAATACTGTTCTGCGTGGTATACTGCAGGGAAAAATCCAGATTGGCCAGCAGCCAAGTGACGGTGCTGGCGACAAAGATAATCGTAAAGGCGCGTTTTAAAAAATCCATCGCTTTATCCAGCATATCTTTGATTACTGTGGAAAGCTTAGGAAGACGGTAGGGCGGAAGTTCCAGCAAAAAAGGCGGGTCATTGTTCTTTTTTGTTAAAAATCCTGTCATCAGAGCCGCCCCCAACCCGGAAAGATACAGCAATAGCACAAGAACAAACGATTGCCGGAAAAACAGACCGGACAGCATCAAATATACCGGCAGACGGGCGCTGCAGGAGATAAACGGTACGGCTAAGGCTGTACTGCGCCGGTTGGCCTCTAATGTGCGGCAGGAAAGCAAGGCGGGAACGTTGCAGCCCAGCCCCATAATCAGCGGTACGACGGCTTTGCCGGAAAAACCGCATCGGCGCATGGGGGTATCCATGATAAAGGCAACCCGTGCCATATAGCCCGAGTCCTCCAAAAGCGCCAGAAAAAAGAACAGAATCAGCACGCATGGCAAAAAAGAGAGTACGCTTCCCACGCCGTTTAAAATACCGTCGCATATCAGGGCGGTGAGAAACGGTGAGGTATTCGCTTTTTCCAGCAGAGCCTCCAGCTGTCCGGCGGTAAAGTCCGTAAATTCTTCAATACCGCTTACCGCCGCTTTTCCTAAAAAGGAAAAGGTGATAAACAGTACCGCCGCCATAATCAATAGAAACATCGGAAAAGCGGTAAAACGTCCGGTAAGCAGACGGTCAGCCGCCGGTATTTTCGGCTGTTTTTTTAAAAATACATTTTGTTTGCAAAGAGCGTCAATATGACCGTAATAAAAAGAGGCGGTTTGTTCCGGTGACGTTTGCATGGCTGCCGGCAGTGCAAAGGGCGTTTTGACTTTCTTTGGGGGATTTTGCAGTGCTTTCAGCAGGCGATCCACATTTTTTCCGCTGCGCGCGCTGATGGGCAGTACCGGAATCCCAAGCGCCTGGGAAAGACCGGTACAATTGATGGTTCCGCCTGCTTTTTCTACCTGATCCATCATGTTCAGTACGGCAATGACGGGAATATCAAATTCCAGCAGCTGCATTGTCAGATATAAACCCCGCTGAATCGCCGAAGCGTCAATAATATTGATGATTAAATCCGGTTTTTGCCTGATTAAATAGTTTTTTGCCACGCGTTCTTCCTGGGTGACGCAGGACAGAGAGTAAATACCGGGCAGATCCGCCAAAAGCGTATGGGTACCGATCACGGTGCCTTCCATTACTTCCACGGTGATACCCGGATAATTTCCGGCATGGGCGTTGTTGCCGGTGAGCCGGTTAAAAAGAGTGGTTTTTCCGCAGTTTTGGTTTCCCAATAAGGCAATATTCATAGATGTTTCTCCTTTTTTATAAAGTGCAGGGCAGAGAAAAAGTTCATGAAAAAGGCTAAGATATCCTGAATACAATTACCCGCCACGAAGCCGTAAATACCAAAGCGCCAAACCAGCAGATAGGTTAGCAGCAGTCCCAGGCAGCCGTCGACGATACTGTTCAGCATCAGGCGCTTTTGATGTCCCAGACCGTTGAGCATGGTGCCGGATACCTGGCTCAGCCCGGAAAATAATACGCTGGGAATCAGCATTACCATAAAAGTACCCGCCAGGGGCTGATGGAAAATAATTCTTGCCGCGGCCGGAGCAAAGAGTAATAAAATCAGACAAAACAAAAGGGAAATCCCGAAGGTAAAGAACATCGCACGGGAAAATTTTTGTTTTAGCCGTTCGTAATTGCCTAAATTTTTTGCAATTTCCGGCAGAAGTACAACGCACAGTGCGCCGATTACCGTCATGGGCATGTATACCACCGGATACGCCATGGAGGTGAGAATTCCGTATTGGGAAAGCGCCGCCTCTTTGGAAAGACCCCAGGCCATCAGTCCCAGCGGAAGAATTGTAGTCGTTCCCAAGTGAAGCAGTGTGGTGGCAAAACGCGAGAGTGTGGGCGGCAGGGCGTTTTGTAAGAGTTCACGGGTATAGTCCGGACCGTCTTTTTTGATTTTTCCGCAGCAGGCGAACAGCATGATGAAGGAAAGCACCCCGCCGAAGCTTACCGCTAAAGCGGCCAAGGCCGCGTCTTGGGAGGTATTTCCGCTGGCAAAGAGAGAAATCACCGCGATACCGAAAAGAATTTTTGAAATTTGTTCGATGATTTCAAAAACCGCCGGATAGGAGGATTTTTCATGCGCGTGCAGATACGCCGCGGGCAGAGAAGCCAGCGCGCCGAGTGTTACCGCGGGAATCAAGGCTAAAATAACACACCAAGCGGTTTTTTCGTGCAGAAAAGCCGAGGCGATAAAACCGCAGCCGGCCAGCATAACGGCACCGCTGAGCACGGTTACCGTGATGCCGATTTTCAGCCCTGAAATCAGTACCGCTCCGGCATGCCCCTGTTTCATATATTTGGCGCTCAGGCGCGATACCGCGTTGGGCAGTCCCGAGGCTACGGGTGTAATCAGCACCATATATACGGACATGGAAAGCTGAAAGATACCCAGAGCTACCGGTGATATGGCCTGGGAAAGCCAAACTTTGTAGGCCATACCTAAAAATCGCACGGCAATGTTGCTTATGGTAAGCATTCCGATATTGAAAACCATTTTTTTTCTCATATTAATCACCAATAGAAAATATGAAAAAATTGATAAAATTAGTACAAAGGAGTTGCGCCTAAGAATTTGTTGCGGTATAATGGTATAAATTATTAACATCTGGGTTTTTATACCTGTACGGCCTTGGGGCTGAATTTATAGATAAAACGGAGTCCTTTATGTATATTTACAATACACTGAGCAATAAAAAAGAAGAGTTAAAACCCATTCATCCCGGTGAAATCAGAATGTATTCCTGTGGACCTACGGTATACAATTACGCGCATATCGGCAATTTGCGCACGTATATTTTTATGGACCTGCTGCGCCGGGTACTGCGGTGCGACGGCTATAAACTTCTCGGGGTGATGAACATTACCGATGTGGGTCATCTTACCAGTGACGCCGATTCCGGTGAGGATAAAATGGAAAAGGCGGCAAAGGCGCAAAAGAAATCACCGCTGGAAATTGCGGCGTATTATACTTCGGTTTTTAAAAACGACGTAGCGGCGCTGAATATCGGTCTGCCGGAAATCGTACCCAAGGCTACGGAGCATATTCAGGAGATGATTGACTTCGTAAAAGAGCTTCAGGAAAAAGGGTACGCTTATGAAACAAGCGACGGTATTTATTTTGATATTGTAAAGTACGGAAAATATGGTGTGCTCTCTAAGCTGGATTTAGAAGAGCAGTTGGCTGGCGCGCGGGTGGAAGTCAATGATCAGAAGCGTCATCCGGCGGATTTCGCGCTTTGGAAAAAAGCGCCTAAGGAACATTTGCAGCAATGGGAAAGTCCCTGGGGAATGGGATATCCCGGCTGGCATATTGAGTGTTCGGCTATGGGCAGAAAATATTTGGGCGATACCTTTGATATTCATACCGGCGGTGTGGATCATATTCCGGTGCATCATGAAAATGAAATCGCGCAATCTACCGCGCTTTTAGGGCATCCGGCGGTGAATTACTGGATGCACGGTGAGTTTATGATGGTGGATAACGGAAAAATGAGTAAGAGCTTAGGCAACACCTATACGGTGGAGGATTTGAAAAAGAAGGGGATTCTGCCTCTTTCCTTCCGTTATTTTTGCTTAAATGCACATTACCGCAATAAAATTAACTTTACCTGGGAGGCCATAAAAGCGGCGCAGGTTGCCTATATTCGCTTGTTGGAAGCCGTGCAGGCCAATAAGGATGCCCCGGAAGATGAAAGCACCCGCGCGTTGTGCGAAGAGGCCTATCGTGAGTTTATGGACGCGGCCAATGATGATTTAAATATTCCCAAAGGGCTGGGCATTTTGTGGAATCTTTTGCGCTGCGGGAAAAAATCAAAGGAAATTTATGAAACAGCTTTGAAAATGGATGCCGTGCTGGGCTTGGATTTAGAAAAAGGCTATACGCCGCCGCAGGAGCAGGCGCCGCAGGAACTTCAGGAGAAACTGGCTGCCAGAACACAGGCCAGAAAAGAAAAAAACTGGGCGCTTTCGGATCGGCTGCGGGATGAAATCAACGCCGCGGGCTATGATGTTAAAGATACTCCCGAGGGGTCAATCCTCGTGAAGAGATAAGGAGAAAAAAGATGAAAAATATTGCAGTAATCGGTTACGGCGGACAGGGGGCCTGGCATTGCGGGCAAATTGCCAAAAGTGATGTATGCGCGCTTAAAGGAACGTATGATGTCCGGGAGGCGCGCCGGCAGGCTGCGGAAAAGAACGGTATAAAGGTCTATGCCTCCAATGAGGCCATTTTTGCCGATCCTGAGGTGGACGCGGTAGTGATTGCGGTACCGAATGACGATCATAAAGAACTTGTCATCAAGGCTTTGGAGGCAGGGAAAAATGTGATTTGTGAAAAACCGGTAGAGATGAGCTGTGCCGCGCTGGATCAGATGATCGCGGCGGCAGAGAAAGCCGGAAAATTCTTTACGGTGCATCAGAACCGCCGGTGGGACGTGGACTTTTTGGCTATGAAGCAGCTGGCGCGAAGCGGAGAGATCGGAAAAGTGCTGAATATTGAATCGCGCATACACGGCTCCCGCGGCATTCCCAGCGACTGGCGCTGTGAAAAAGAACACGGCGGCGGTATGCTGTTGGATTGGGGCGTACATCTGATTGATCAGATTCTGCAGATTTTTACCGAAAAAATTATAAAGGTATATTGCACTTTTTCCCATATTACCAATCAGGAAGTGGACGACGGGTTTAAACTGGAGCTGTACTTTGCCGACGGTACTACGGCGCATATAGAAGTCGGTACGTATAATTTTATTGCGCTGCCGCGTTTTTATATGCAGGCGGAAAACGGTTCGGCTATTATTACCGATTGGCAGCATCCCTGTCATGTAGCGAAGCTGAAGGCATGGAATGAGAAAGACGTTACCCCGGTACAGAACGCCGCGGGTATTACGAAAACAATGGCGCCGCGGGATGAATTGACACTGGATGAATATGATTTAGAGATTCCCCGCAGTGATGTGCATGATTTTTACCGCAATGTATGTCAGGTATTGGATAAAAAGGCGGAATCTCTGATCAAGCTGGCGGAGGTACGCCGCGTGATGCAGGTAATGGAAGCCGCGTTCCTCTCGGATGAAAAGGGGCAGGCGCTGGAAACGGATATTTAAAAAACACACCTGTGCGGAAAAGGGCGCTCCGGAAAGAAGTGTCCTTTTCCGCTTCTTTTCATGAGTCGAAAAACAAGGCGGCTTGCCGAGAGTCATATGGCTCCTATTATGGTTCAGTACTTATCATACGGTAAACAGGAATTCGGAGAATATATGACGGAAATTTACTGTATGACCTAAGGATATAAATATTAGAATCCGTTTGTTTGACGGAAAAATGCTCGTGGAAAGCGGGCTTCCTATTTGGCTCAAAAGATGAAAAAGAATGATTTGGATCCATCGGAAAGAGTATTGCTTCTGTAAATGGAAAAAGAGATCTGTACATTTCTTGAAAAGGATGCGCGGCTGAACAGCGGTTTACACCGTTTACAGCATTCTTTTTTGTTGATGAACCATAGATCAGAGTTGATGATTCCGCAATTTTATACGCGTGTGAGCCGGGATATGAAAAATTGATATCATGAGTGGAGAAATCGGGCTATACGAAAAATACGGTTTTGAAAAATACGGTGATTGCAATATACGGATAGCTGTTTGTTCAGTCAAGAATTTCATGGAATATGCGGTTTTGTAGGGCAGTATGTGAGTTCTCTTTGAAAAGGACGGTGTCCGCAGATTTAAAGAGCATCTGATGGTGATCCTGTAATCCGGAGCAGAAACAAAGTTTGGTTTTCGTTTATATCTATGTAAGTAACTTCCTTATGAAGAACCCGGATGGGCAGGCGCTTTGTTTTCAGCATTTTTGCTTTGGCAAAAAATATTTAAGGAGAAAAAAATGCGGATTAAATTTTTAGGGACAAGCCACGGATATGCTTCGGCGCGGAGGTATTGTTCTTGTACGATGATAGAAACCGGCGGCTGTATTTATTATATTGACGCGGGCGCGCCGGTGTACCCGCTTACTTTAAAGGACGGACGCAGCGTGAAACATGTGCGGGCGCTGTTCAACACGCATTTTCACCGCGATCATATCGCCGGTGCTCCGGAGCTTTTGGAAAGCATTGATTGGTTTGAAAGGGAATGCAGCCTCAAGGTGTTTTTGCCTGAAGAAAACGGAAAGCAAGGCCTGATCGGCTTTTTAAGCGCGATGAATGGGAAGCCGTTTACCAATGATCGCATTGATTTTCGTGTATATACTTCCGGAACCATTTATTCTGATGAAAATATCACCGTTACCGCGTTTCCGACAAAGCATATTGCCTATCAAAATCGCCCGTCTTATGCTTTTTTGCTGCAGGCAGAGGGCAAACGCGTGCTGTTTACCGGAGATTTATCCGTCCGGCTGGAAGGACAGGATTTTCCTGCCGTGGCTTGGGAAGCGGAAAATGAGCTGATTGTTTGTGAAATGGCGCATTTTACACCGGAACAGGCGCTTCCGTACTTGGAAAAATGCCGTACAAAACAGCTGGCGTTTACGCATGTATATCCTTTAGAGAAATATGACGTGATCCGACAGATGAGCGGAAAATTTCCTTTTTCGGTTTTCGCCCCGGAGGACGGCGACGCGCTTTGGATTTAGGCTTTTTTAGGAAAACCCGCCGGGGGGAAAATCGGAGCAGCAGGTTTTTCTGTTTGCCCGGTGATGGCTGAAAAAGATCGAAACGTGCCGGGCTGGATAAAATATTTTGATAGGAGAAAAACAAAATGGATACGATAAAGATTTCTCATGGAAATACACAGATTATCGCGCACCGCGGGGTATCGGGAATTGAAACCGAAAACACGTGCGCGGCTTTTGTGGCCGCGGGTAACCGGAGCTATTTCGGAATTGAAACCGACGTAAGGCAGACACTGGACGGAAAATTTGTACTGCTGCATGATGATACTACCGAACGCTGCGCCGGGGACTGTTTGATTCCGGAAAAATGCACGCTGCAAACGCTTCAGAGTTTACGGCTTTTGGATAAGGGCGATACGCGAAGCCGTTCGGACCTTCGGTTCCCCTCTCTGGCGGAGTATCTTCGTATTTGTAAGCGGTATGATAAAGTCGGCGTGCTGGAATTTAAGGGGGAATTTTCCCCGGCGGCGATGAAAAGATTGATTGAGGAAGTGGAAACCGAGTATGCCCGGGAGAAGATGATCTTTATTTCCTTTTCCTTTGAAAATCTGCTTACGCTGCGCAATGTCTGCCCGAAAGCCCACGCGCAGTTTCTTTCCGGGGAATGCAAGGAAGAAACGGTTTCTTTGGTAAAAGAGCATAATATGGGATTAGACCTTTATTATAACGCGTTGGATGAGAAGACGGTAAAAAGGCTGTTGAAGGAAGGAATTGAACTGAATTGCTGGACGGTGGATGATCCCGAAATTGCCGAGCGGCTGATTCGCTGGGGAGTGCAGTATATTACCTCCAATATTTTAGAGTAACGGCAGAACAAGCACAGAGTTCCCCGCTGTTCGGAGCAAAAAAAGTTATCCACAGAATTGACAACAGGTTATACCGGTTATCCACAGGCCGATGTTCTCTTTTATGCGAAAGCCGAGAATGAAACGGTAAAAAACGGATATGCTAAAAAAGCCGAGTCGTTTCTGTTAAAATATAAGCGACGGAACTCTTTTTATTATTTTTTGATTGACAAATTATATTCTCGTTGATATAATGTGTTTTGTTTAATGGCGGCATAGCTCAGTTGGCTAGAGCATTCGGTTCATACCCGACAGGTCGGTGGTTCAAGTCCACTTGCCGCTACCAGGCATACGCCTCGTTCCCGGTGAGCGAGGCATCCTGTTTTTGTGTCAATCTTTTATGCAAAAACAGCTTTTTCGGAGGCATAGCTCAGCTGGTTAGAGCGCACGCTTCACATGCGTGAGGTCGCGGGTTCGAGTCCCTCTGCCTCCACCAGAAAAAGCACAACACTGTAGAGTCGAACTCTCGTGTTGTGCTTTTTGTTATTTATTTGTTTCTGAATGAAAATTGGATTAACCGATACCGCAAATTGGATACTATATAGTCGAAAGCTTTCAATAAAAAGTCGGGAGGTGAGGTTTTGGAACAGGAAAAAGCAGCAAAATTATTATCTGAAAACTTAAGAAATATTTTTGCTTTTTCGCTGTCAAGACTTTACGATAAGTCGAAAGCGGAGGATTTGACAAATGATATTATCTGTGAGGTGTTGAAGTGCGCACACCGATTAAGAAACGAGGATGCTTTTTACAGCTTTATGTGGCGCATTGCGGAGAATACCTTTAAGAAACGGATCCGCAAAAGCAACTTCAAAACAATAGAGTTTGATGAAAGCTTTGTCGGAACTTATTGGGTAACACTTGAAGACGAATATCTGCAGTCAGAAGAACTCAATCTTTTGCGCCGAGAGTTATCCCTTCTGTCGAAACAGTATCGTGAAACCGCCATCGCTTATTATATTATCGGCAGAAGCTGTTCCGAAATTTCGGCCGACCTTGGCATCAGTACTGACATGGTAAAATATTATCTTTTCAAGACAAGAAAAATATTGAAAGAGGGTATCGGTATGTCTAGAGAATTTGGGGAAAAAAGTTATAATCCCGGAACTTTCCGTATGGACTTTTGGGGCGGCGGTGATAATTCTTGTTATTGGCAACTGTTTAAAAGAAAACTTCCCGGAAATATTCTTCTCAGCGCTTATTACACGCCGTTAACTATACAGGAACTGTCCATAGAACTTGGCGTTGCCGTAGTTTATCTGGAAGATGAAATTGAGCTGCTTATGAAACATGACATCATAAAAAAAATTGGCGATAAATATCAGACGAACATCATCATCTTTACGGATGACTACGAGAAAGAGTTGGCAACGAAAATCAAACCTATTTACGAAAAAGCAGCAGAAAAATTTAACAAAAAGTTGTCAGACCTTCTTCCCACACTGGAAACATTGGATTTTAAAGGAAATAATTATAGTCGTAACCGGCTAAAATGGACTTTTGCCAATCTGGTGATGGTATTTGCGCTGAATCTATCGGATGGTATCGGGAGAAAGCATTTTGGAGATTATCCTCCGCTTTCAAATGGTAGCTACGGATTTGTGTTCGGTTATGATAACGATTATCAAAATCATCATTTTAATGGTATCTATGGTCATTGTGAGAACAACGACAACACCTCCTATTTTTCGGTGGAAAACTATCGCGTTATTGAGAAATGCCAATGTTGGGAGCCTGTAAATTGGAATCAATCGGTGGAAGCGATGTGCGATGCCATTCTCGAAAAAACGGCGGACCCAAACAATGATATGCTAATAAAACTAATCAGTGAAGGCTTTATCTCCAGTCACGATGGAAAATTATCAGCTGAATTTCCCGTGTTTTCGTCTGATATAATTGACAACACCATTTGGCTGATATTAAAACCGTTGGCAGAAGAGGTTTGCGGCTGTATGATGAAAGTCTGTGATATTGCTGGGCAAACATTGAAGGAATTCATTCCGAAAGCTTTGCTGGATCAAGGAGATCAGCTTGCTTTTATTCATCATCAGATGGATGTTATGGCTTTTATCATTGAAACGATGGTGGATAGAAATTGGCTTGTTATACCTGAAACCAATGAAAAACTTTGCATTTTTGGAGTAAAACGATAATACTATAAGATATTAATAACGTTGGTTCAACTACCTTCGCTAAAAACGCATGAAAACACCATTGGAATCTTAACCCCGTAAGGGTGGACAACAATGGTGTTTTTGTTATATACCCAGTATTCATGCAAGTTTTGCGGATTTCTCGTTTTGCCATTCAAACCGGACAATGCGAAAAATCTCAAAACGGAGGCCATGGCGCGGGATGAAAAAGATCAAACGGTATTTGCTTATCAAAAAAATAATTTTTTGCAATGAAATTCCTGTTTATGATACTATATTAGTGAAAGGAGGTTGAGAAAATGACAACAAGAGCCGATAAAAATATCCTTATCCATAACCTGATACACGATTACGCGGAAAAACTGTTTTATTTCTGCCTGAAAAAAACCAGCAATCATTATTCGGCAGAAGATCTGGCATCGGATATTTTACTCAATATTATGACAGCGCTGGAGAAAGGGATCGTTCCGGAACATTTTTCCGCATGGGTATGGCAGATTGCACGAAATCGGTACAGTGTATGGGCGGGCAAAAAACGAAATCAGAGAATATCGGAAACAGCGGCCGATAGGGAAGGGCTTGAAATGGAAGACACGGCGATTACGATAGAAGACGCCTTGCTGCATGAAGAGCAATTGTGTTTGCTGCGTCGAGAAATGTCGTTTATTTCATCTGACTATCGTAATATTGTGGTTGCCTATTATTTTCAGGGTATGAAAATCCGCGATATTGCTTTATCTCTCGATCTCCCGGAAGGCACGGTGATGTCCAAACTATACCGTGCAAGAAATATATTGAAAGAAGGTATGAATATGGCAAGAGAATTCGGGCAAAGAAGTTATCATCCGGAACAAATTTCCTTTTGCGCTTCAGGATATCAACCATCCGGACTTCCGTGGTCGGCGATTCAAAGAAAGATTCCGGTCAATATCCTTTGTCACGCGCACAACAATCCCTGTACGATACAAGAACTTGCGTTGGAGCTCGGAATTGCCGCTCCTTATATGGAAGAAGAGGTGGAACTGCTGCTTCAAGCGGAACTGTTGAAAAAACTCAATCACGAAAAATATCTGACAAACTTTTTTATCGTCCCCAGAGAATGCCAAAACGAAATCAATGAAAAATGCTGTGCGTTTGCGGAACAATACGCCGCGGTTTTTTGGAATCTTGCGGAAAAGGCTTTGAGGAAAGCCATTGAGTTGGGTGTAACAACCGGTGACTACAGCAACGACGACGCGCGAATGTTTTTTGCTTTGTATCTGGAACAAACAATTGAAAATTCTCCTTTTTCCGAGAATTTGTATTCAAACTTCAAGCGTGCTGACGGAGGATGCTGGGGGTTGATCGGTTTTGAAAATGGCAGTGCCTGTCGTTTGCCATCGGCCTTCTTCAATAACAACGGAAACGGTTGGAAAGGAATGAGCTGGGACGGTTATCAAGCGCATCCGGGCGACGCCGTATTTAGAAAAAGACGTTATAAAAAAGATGTGCCTGATTCATATCTGAATAGCACGCTTAAAATGATTGCAAAAAACTTAGATCCCGCATCTTTTTCTGAAGTACAAAAAGATAATCTGCAAAAGCTGACAGAGCATGGTTTTTGCGGTGTGCGCGGTGATGGTACAGCATTTGTGAATGCTCTGGTGTTTCAAAACCATATGAAAAGCCGATTGCATGAATATTTGAATACATTGCCTGAATATATTTCTCTTTTAGAGAATATGCATAATCTTATTGACGCTGTAAAAGAAATAGTCTCTCGTTATTCCAATAAATATTTGCAGAATGATTTTGAATACTATGTTGGAATGTCCATTGTCGAATTACGCTCTGTTTTATCGCGGCTTTGGAAAGATAAAGGATTTTATACCGGTGAAAGCGCTCAATTTTGCGTATTCTACTGTTGAGTGAGACGCACGCTTAGGACCTGCTTCCATTTTCAATTCGGGCGGAAAAATCAGAAAAACAGAATAACGCGAAAAACGTTCTGCAACCCTTCAAGCCCCAAGAGTGAAAAATATCTTTTTTATACGGGGAAAAAAGGGAAAGAAACCAAAATATATTGCGGATCGTTCTTCGTTGGCGCTTTGCTTTTACCTTGCCCGATAGAAAACAGAGCAGGATCAAAATATATGGGCGTCGTTAAAAACGCGGGGGAATAGCAAAACAGAATTTTAAGATCGGCGCGAAGAGGTTAAAACTTAAAGCTTGCGGAAAAAATTGACACGGAGGCAAGGACTTTATTAAAAATCAAAAATTTTCCCAATGCGCTCCGTCCATACTTTTCCGGCACGCTTGAAGAAATACCTGGGGGTACCGGCATGTTTTTTCTATCAGGAAAAATACGGCACTGCCACGGCGAAAAATATGAGCTGATGCTTTAAAAGGCCGCTTATCAAGCGGCCTTTCCGGTTTAAACCGAATGTGCGGTCTTATTTTTTGCGGGCTCCTCAGCCGATTCCTTTTTTTCGGGTTTTACGGTAACAATAATTTCCTGTGTACGCTGTTCGTCCGCCTTGGTAATGGTAATTTTTAAGTTCTTGTATTCAAAAGAGCTCTTTTCATCGGGAATTTTTCCCATCTGCTCTAAAATCCATCCGTTTACGGTGGAAGAATCACATTCTTCTTCTTCCATTTCAAAAAAGGAAAAGAATTCGTCAATAGGGGTGCTGCACAAAATTCGATAGGTGTTTTCCCCTGTTTTTTCAAAATTGTCGATTTCTTCATCTTGTTCATCCCAGATTTCGCCTACCAGCTCTTCAAGGATATCTTCCATTGTGACCAAACCGGCGGTGCCCCCGTATTCGTCGACAACGATTACCATATGCGTATGATCCATCTGCATATCTTTAAAAAGCGCGTCCAGATGAATGCTTTCCGGCACAAAGCTTACCGGCAAAATGGCCTGTTCCAGTTTGAAATCCCGTGTTCCTCTTTTTAAAAGATATTCGCGCGTGTGCAGAACGCCGATGATATTATCCACGGTATCGCTGTAAACGGGTAAGCGTGAATAGCCGCTGTTTTCGATAATATCTAAGATTTCATCCTCCTGGGCGTCATCGGAAATCAGCTCAATAGAATTTCTTGGCGTCATGACGTCGGCGGCAGTCAGATGGTCCAGAGCAAACACATTCTTGATGTATTCAATCTCCTGAGGCCGAATCGTTCCTTCTTCGGCGCCGGCATCCAACATCATTACGATATCTTCCTGAGAAACGGCTTCATCGGCTTCGTGCGGATCGATTCCGAACAAACGCAGTACGCCGTTGGTGGAAACCGTTAAAAACCAAATGACGGGCTTTAGCGCCTTAGAGAGAAAGGTAATTACGCCGCAAACGGCCGCGGCCAGCTTTTCGGAACGGCGCATGGCAATGCGTTTGGGCACCAGTTCCCCCAGCACTAAGGTAAAATAGGAAAGAACCAGCGTGATTAAAACAACGGAAATACTGTTCAGCGCGGCGGGAGATAAGAAGGTGATGTGGCAGGTATTGATCAGCCAGTCAACCAAAAGATCCGAAAAGTTATCTGCCGCAAAAGCGGAGCCTAAAAAGCCCGCCAGCGTTATTCCGATTTGTATCGTAGAAAGAAAGCCCGTAGGCTCTTCCACCATTTTCAGCATTTTTACCGCCTTTTTGTCTCCGTCATCCACGCGGGCCTTGAGTTTTGTAGCATTGAGGGAGATCACGGCGATTTCGGTAGCGGCGAAAAACGCGTTGAGTAGAATTAATAAAATTTGTAAAATGATTTGTTTCCCTATATCAGACATAAAAAACCTCCTAATTTTTGCAAAAAAACGATTTGCATCTCAGCACCGCATATAAACGAAAAAACAAGATGCGGGCGGAAGGCTTTTTTTATGCCTGTGTTTTATTGGAACAATCATACCGGCAGGCAAGCGGCCTGCGCAAAGAAGTGAAAATCCGCAAAGCGGACAACTTCGGGGAAGCGGATCCAGTGCAACCATCTCCTTTTTTAAATAATATACAAAAACATTGTATCATATTCTTTATACAAATGCAAATAAAACTTTATTTCAGCGTGTGAAAAAGTCACACGGCCTAAAAAGCTGCGCAATAACGTTTGCGCCGGTCTTTTTCAAAAGGCAAAATCCACCCTATGAAGAGGAGGGAATCTTACGAAAAAGAGCACAGGAGGGGCCTACCATGTCGCGGGGGGCGCGTATCGGCGGGGATCCCCGGATGGATAAAAATAATATCTATTCACGGACAGGGTTGCGAGAGACGCAAATAAAACTTTATTTTTTTATACCTGTACAGGCTTCATACGGAAAAAGGCGGGTTTATTCTTTTTGCTGTCCCCGTTTTACGCGATATTCACTGGGGGAGAGGCCGTTATATTTTTTAAACAGCCTGGAAAAATAAAGCGGATTGGAATATCCTGTGCGCAGCGCGATTTCCTTTACGGAAAACTGCGTTAAAAAAAGAAGCTGGCAAGCCTCGTTCATTCTCAGGCGCAGTTGGAAGGCCTTGGGGGAAATCCCTGCCCATTTTTTAAAGGTGTGCATAAAATGGGATTCGCTTATATTACATAAATTCGCTAATTCCCGGCAGGAAAAATCTTGTTTGATATTTCGGCACAGAGCCTCCGCCGCCGCTTTGATTTCCGAGGGCTCCTCCGGTTGGGGCGTAAGAATACTGCCCGCAATACCGGACAGTATTTGTAAAAATTCCGAAGCGATACGAATGGGGGGTACTTTTTCATATAGTTTCAGGAATCGGATCAGTTGTAAAAAATGCCGGGGAAGATTCGGGTCAACGCCTACGTAAAAAACGGTTTTATTTTCCAAACCGCAGGCGCTTAGAATGTTTTTCACGTCTCTTCCGGTAAAGTGAACCCAATATATCAGCGGATGTTCCGCCGCAAGATAATGCATCTTTTGCGGAATGCCGGGACGATATAAAACGACGTGTCCGGCTGAAATTTTTTGCTGCGCGCCTTCAATCAGATAGTTCGCGCAGCCTCGGTGAACATACATCAGCAGATAGTCGGAAAGTCCGTTTTTTCTGGAACAAAAAATATCCTCTCCCACTACATTTTGCTCTCCGCTGCCGTTTATTATCAGGGGCTGCGCCGTATTGGCTTGCCCTAAATTTCGGCCGTTTTGAAAAAAGTGCGTCGTTTCATTTCCCCGCATGTTGTCTTTCTCCTTTAAAAAAAGCAGTTTTGTGCATATCCTGCACAGTTTATTGTATTTTATTTTGCAAAAAAATCAAGTATAATTTGAAAAAAATCTTTGCCTAAAACAGAAAGGGAGGGTTTAGTATGATTTATAAACAGGATTTTGAGGGCGCAAAAAAGAATTGGAAGAAATTTTGGAAGCAGGAATATATCGGAAGACCGTTTCTTTGCGTTACTTCTCCTAAAAGAGACGCGATACAGCAACCTTTTTCCTGGAGCCCGGCGGATTCGTACCGGGCATGTATGCGGGGAACGCTGCGGCAGTCGCTGGAGCAATATGAACGATTTTTGCAGACAACGTATTTTGGGGCCGAGAGTATCCCGGCCATTGACATTCAGCTGGGACCGGATCAGTATGCCGCCTTTCTGGGAGCGAAACTGGAGACCAGAGAGGAATTGTCCACTACTTGGGCGCATCCGATTGTACAGGACTGGAAAGAATTCAATGTGAAAATTGACCGTTCGGAAAACAGCGCGCTGGATATTTTATGTAAAAATATGAAAGAGGCTGCTCTATGGGGAAAAGATAAATTTATTGTGAATATGCCGGATCTTCACTCCAATATGGATGCGCTGAGCGCGCTCAGGGGACCGGAGGATCTTTGCTATGACATTATGGATACACCCGAAGAGGTTCATTCTGTATTAAAAGAAGTGCGCGCAACGTATCAGGAGATATTCCATATCCTGTATGAAGCCGGAAATATGAAAGAAACGGGAAGCTGCAGCTGGGCGCCGCTGTATTGCGAGGAAGGAAAATTCGCGGTTACACAGTGTGATTTTTCCTGTATGCTCAGTCCGCGGCAGGCCAGAGAATTTGTTATACCCGCTATTGAAGAGGAAGCCCAGTTTCTTGACTGCTGTATTTATCATTATGACGGAAAAGGCGCACTGGGACATTTGGATGATATTCTGGCCATTGACCGTATTCACGCCGTTCAATGGGTTCCCGGCGCGGGACAGCCAAGAACAATTGAATGGATGGACTTGCTGCATAAAATTCAAAAAGCTTCTAAAAGTTTGTGGATTTATGATTGGACCGTGCAGGAAATCAAAGAGCATTACCGTGAACTGGATCCCAGCAAGGTTTTATTTTCTTTATCGGTTTCTTCTCAGGATGAAGCCGAGGATCTGATAGAGTTTTTAGAAAAAAACGGATAATCAAAAAACAAAGGGTATTGATTTTAAAACCCGGAAAAAAGGAGAAATAAAAGGCTGCCCGCGCCGGTATTTTTATCGGCCGCGGACAGCTTTTATTCTTCCGTTTCAAAAATAATCGTACCGTCGGTATTGATATAGCCTGAATACAATGTTTTTCCGTCAAGGGACAAAAACAGATCGCCCAATTTGGTTGAGGCTACCGGTTCGATATACTCGCTCTCCTCATAAGCGGTCCAGAACCATTCTACATGAAAATACTCCGTACCGTCTTTTTCAATACGCCCCTTAAATACATACAGGATATCGTCGGAATAGTCCAGGCGTTCTTTTATAGTATTCAGAGCCTGCTCATCGCTGAGCACTACCGCGCGCGGCGTGGGCGCAATCGTAGGCTCGGGAGCTTCCTCTTTTTTGCAGGAGGAAAACACCAGTACCGGTAAAAGCAGCAGGATCAAGAGCTTTTTCAATAAAAAACGACCGTCCTTTTTCTTAAAATACAAGAATATTATACTCTTTTTTGTTCAATCTTTCAACGCTTAATTCCTTTGGTAAATAGTTGCCATTGTTTTTTTATGGGTAAAGAGGTATAATAAAATGGGTTTTATGTAAAATAAGAGGTGGTATCTTTGAAAATTACCGAAGAAATTTCTACTCCCGTTACCGAGCAATGTGACGTTCTCGTCTGCGGCGGCGGTTTCGGCGGGATTTCTGCTGCCCTGGCCGCGGCCAGAGAGGGCAAAAAAGTTGTTCTTTTAGAAAAACAATATATTTTGGGCGGTCTCGGTACGGCGGGTTTAGTAACCATTTATCTGCCTCTGTGCGACGGGTTTGGCCGCCAGGTTTCTTTCGGCATTGCCGAGGAGCTGCTGCGCGTATCGGTTTCTATGGGCGCCGAAGCGCGATATCCGGCCAACTGGTTGGATTCAACCGATCTTTCTATGCGTACCGCCGCGCATTCTCGGTTTGAAACACAGTTTAATCCGCATTTGTTTGCCATTTTGGCCGAGCGTCTGCTGCTGGAGGCAGGCGTAAGGATTTTATACGGAACCTATGCCGTAGCCGTGCGGCGTTCGGGATCCCGTATTGAAGCGGTAATGATTGAAAACAAATCCGGCCGGCAGGCGGTTCAGGCGGCTTCGGTTATTGACGCTACGGGGGATGCCGATATCGCCTTTTTTGCCGGCGTGCCGACAGAAACGTTTCAGCAGGGGAATTTATTGGCTGCCTGGTATTATTTTTACGGCAAAGCGGGCTATGATTTACGTATGCTGGGTTTCTGCGATATTCCCGAAGAACAGAAAACAGCTCAAAATACAATAGAAACCCTGGAGGACCGGCGCTTTACCGGGCTTGACGGCGCGGAGATTTCCCAATTTATGCAGCTTTCGCATTTATCTGTTTTAAACGATGTGAAAAAGCAGCGGCAAAAGGATCCTTCTCTTATTCCGGTAACCATCGCTTCCATTCCTCAGCTGCGTATGACGCGTCGGCTGTGCGGTGAGTATACGCTGCAGGATAAAGAAATGCATACGTTCTTCTCCGATTCCGTAGGTATGGTATCTGATTGGCGTAAGCGCGGGCCGGTATACGAGGTTCCTTTCCGCACGCTGTATCATGCTTCCTGCAAAAATCTGATCATGGCAGGGCGATGCACATCGGTAACGGAGTCCATGTGGGATATCATGCGTGTAATTCCCTGCTGTGCCGTCACCGGGCAGGCGGCGGGTACCGCCGCCGCTATGACAAGTGATTTTTCAGCGCTGGATATCGGGAACTTACAGCGGCGCCTGAAAAAGAACGGAGTCATTCTGCATGAAAGCGAACTGGCCTTTCCGGCCGTTAAGGAGGAAATAAAATGAAGAAAATAGGGTGCTGTTTCGGTCTTTTCCTGTGCTTGGCGCTGTGCGCCTGCGACGCACCGCAGGAGGAGTCGCTGCCGGTACAAAACGATCGGTTTGAGTTTGTGAGTCAAGAGGAGTACATGCTTTCGGCAGAAAAGATTGAAGTACAGGAAATATCTGAGGAAGAGGCGGAACCTGTGCGGAAAGCACTGACGGATGCTTTGGGCGCGGTAGATACGGAAACCGGTTTTTCTCATGTTTTTTTGATTCAGGGTAAGATTTCGCTTTCTGACGGAACGTATTATTTAGGGCAATGGGGATGGATCATCGAGGAAAACGGACAGCAGGAAACAAAAATGATTGAGGGCTTTATTATCAGTGAGGATCTTTCCCGCGCTTATTCGGCCGTGTATGATCAAACGCAGGATACGCTTACCTGGTATACCAATTATAACTGGTTAGACTGAACGGCGCGTTTGCTGTTTTTGAAAGAAGACTTTCTCTTCCTGCCGCGGAAGGAAAAACTATTGTAAAATGCGGTAAGATGATATATAATAGAAGAGTAAAGCAGGGCGGTGGACTGGCTTCACCGCGTTTTTGGGAGAATTTTGAATGAAAAGAAAACTCTTATATGTCCTTGTTATTCTTACCGCCGCCGCACTTTTAGGCGGTTGCGCGCGTTTTCAGCGAAATACGGAAGAAGATAACAGCACTCAGGAGATTCAATATCTTTCCGGTATGCTGCTCTACGGTGCCAGTGAGGCGCCGTACGGGGCGGGCGATATTATTTTTAAGGCGCAGAATCCGGGAACTTACCGCTATATGGCCTATGGCGCCGATCAGGAAATGCCCGAAATTTCTGCGGGATTTAACGCGAAAAGCTGGCCTGAAATCGCAGACGGTCAAGTGATTTCCGGCACCGATTGCCGCAATATTACCGTTGTTTCCACTGATAACCGCGGTATTGTGGAACGCGTGGCCTATTTTGAATATGTTCCCGGTGTTCTTTACGGCCAAAGCAATCCCGATCAATATGATGATCCCGTGTTTTATAACGCGGAGCAGCCTACGCTGGAGGATCCGCGGGCGGTTGCGTTGGCGTCAAATTTGTTTAAAACATCCCAAACATCCTATTACGGCCGTTCTTACGGGTACATCATTCAGGGATTTTTAACCAAATATTCTGCCGCTGCCGGTATTTTTGAAGGGTACTACCACACCGGTACCGATTTTACCACGCAGGAAGGGCGGCCTTTCTATGCGCCTATTGACGGTGAGATTATTTATGCCGGCCAGAGTGACGATTATCATATGATTATTCTTTATAATGCCGAGCATAATATTTCCGTTCTGCTGCTGCACGGACAGGACGTTTCCCCAGCGCAAACCTTGTACGACGCCGGCGGGCAGGTTTCGGCGGGAACTCTTTTAGGCTATGGCGGCGGAGCCGGCAAGCCGGCGGGGGATACGCATTTGCATGTTGAAGTACGCAGCGGACAGGCTACCCGCTACCAGAACTTTTCTACTGCTCCGGATTATACCCGTATGGGGAATTATGATCCTTTGATTTTAACGGATATGTTTCATCTTACGCCTTACGAAAGTGATGCCTTTGACGCGTTTACTCCGCTGGAAGCTACGGGTTTTAACGGACAGGGCGGATCGGTGGCGGTATTGGTAGGAAATTGGCTGTACTATATTGATGTTTCCGACGGCAGCCGAATTTATCGCGCCAGACCGGACGGAACGCAGCCGTCGGTGGTTTGCGAGCAGGGCGCGGCAAATTTGAATTATTCTGATGGCTGGCTGTATTACAGCAATCTTTCCGATAACGGCCGGCTGTATAAAACCTCCTGTGACGGAACCCAAACACAAAAGCTTTCGGATATTTCCTGCAGCGGATATGTATTCTGCGCGGGTGACTGGATCTACTTCTGCAACGCGGCTTCGCGCAATGCCCTGTGCCGGATCCGAAAGGACGGCAGTGAATATTCCGTGCTTTTGAACCGAGAAATCGCCAATCCCTTCTACAGTCAAGGGGCGATTTATTATACGCAAAATGCTTCGGTTAAAGCAGAGCGTATTTGCCGGTATGATACGGTTACCGGCGAAAACACGCAGATTCTTGATTTCCGAGCGGATATTCCGTTTGTTTTTGACAATATGATGGGATACCGCAAATATTACGGAAATAAATTCGGTTATGCCATCGAATTGGGCGCCACCACGGAAGAGGGAGCCGTTACGGTGATTGACCGCGCCTATAATCAGGTACAGCAATATAATCGTTTGCTGATTTTTGCCAATGAAAGCGACGCAAGCTCGCTGTATCTGAAAATGATTGACGGCGAAAGTTCTTTTCAGCTTTCTTCCGATGTGCTGTGCCGTAATTTGACCGTTGAGGGAAATTGGCTGTATTATACCACCTCCCTTGACAGCGGACAGGCCGTTTGCCGCATTCATCTTTCTACACTGCAAAAACAGCAGCTTTCCGCGGGAAACTGGCAGGAAACAGAACTGAATTACGATCCTGCCATCGACGGGCTGATCAGCGAAAATATGCAGAATTCCGCTTCACCCACCCCGGCACCGGACGGACCTTGGACGCCGCCGCCGATGCCTACGGCAGACAATATTACTATGCCTCCGGGCAATGAAACACCGCCGCCGGAGGAGACGGAAGAGCCGACGGAGCCCA
>CAJKLB010000008.1 GCA_905200615.1 uncultured Selenomonadales bacterium
ATGATATTCTTTTTTCTTTCCCCAATCTGTAACACATCATTGACAAACCTACATTCCCATAAATCTATGAATAACTTAGTGAGCGAGGGGAACAATAATTATTTTGCGCCTGAGTAGGCAAAAGCACCGTTCTGTTTCGGTGCTTTTGCTGTACTTGAACACTCGTGGATCATCCAATCCCGAAAAATCGCTCAAAAAATGTTTTTAGTTTGTCAATGACGCCCTGCTTCTTTTCCGCACGATTTCCGCCGCCAAAACGGGACATTGGGGGAAGAAGCTTGTCAATGGCCGTGCCGCTCGTTTTAATAGAGCCGTCACGGAAAGATGCTTCGATAAACTTTCTTGTTTCCGCATCTTTCAGGTTTTCCTCTCGGATGATAGCGGAGAGCTGCCGCTCCTTTTCTTCTGCGACAAAGGCCCGCCATTCCAGCATCACATCGTCTACATCGTTGATACCGGCGATAAAGGTTTCGATAAGCGCCTTTTTGCTGCGCAGCTCCGGGCTGGCATCCACAGCCTTACGGATGGTAATCAAGACTTCCTTGTCGTCGCAGTGGGAGTCGTGATACTTTTTGACCAGCATCAGGATATAGTCGATGTTGATCTCGATCTGTTTAATCAGCTCAATTTCGAAGACAATGTCATCGGTAATATCCTCTTTTTCCCCTGTAGGTTTGCGGTTTTTCCATTCATCCCGAAGGTCTTGATACCTGCCGAGATAATCCTGCAAATCCCGTTCGGAAAGGATTTCATTTCCTGCAAAATCATCAAAGGAGGTCAGCAGGTTGCGCATACGGAGGATAGCGCCGAACAAAACAATAAATTCCCGCTGCTTTTGTTCCCCGATAATGCGTTCCTCCGTAAGCGGGAACTTCTCGGTCAGCTCCTTGATCATGTCGGCATACCCGGAATGGTATTTTCCATCCCCATCTTCATAACCGAAATAGTAATCCTTATAGCCGCGCATCAGCACAATGCCGCCGGCGTTTTTGTCCCCAAAAAGAGAAATCGCGTCGTCGGTGCGCTTTTGCAAGTTACGGAAACAGACGATATTGCCGAAGGTCTTGATGGAGTTCAGAATGCGGTTGGTGCGGGAATATGCTTGAATCAATCCGTGCATCTTCAGATTTTTATCTACCCACAGCGTGTTAAGCGTGGTGGCGTCAAAGCCGGTCAGGAACATATTGACGACAATGAGAAGATCCAACTCTTTATTCTTCATCCGCAGGGACACATCTTTGTAGTAGTTTTGAAACTTGTCCCCGTCGGTGGAATAATTGGTATGGAACATTTCGTTGTAATCCCGGATAGCTTTTTCCAGAAAATCACGAGAGTTCGCATCAAGGGCAGAAGTATCCTCCGAATTCTCCTCGTCCAGAATGCCATCGGTTTCCGCCTCGTTTGCGCCGTAGCTGTAGATCAGCGCAACCTTGAGCCGTCGCTGGGGTGCTTCCGCCATCTGGCGCTGAAATTCTGCATAATACAGCTTTGCCGCCTCTACAGAGGAAACCGCAAAAATGGAATTGAAGCCGCTGACCCTCTGCTTCTGCTTGATTTCCTCAATAGCGGCCTTGCCGCTGGCAGACGCCACATCGGCAATATTTTGCAGTACACTGAAGGTATAGGTCTTACTGCCACGATAGGTTTTCTGGTCAAAATGGGTCAGGATATAGTCGGTCACCAGACGGATACGCTCCGGCGCTGAAAATGCCCGTTCCCGATCGATGTCCCAAACCTCTTTGTCGTCAATATCCGGCTCCATATCCATGGTTTTGATGTAGTCCACTCGGAATGGAAGCACATTTCGGTCATTGATGGCGTCTACAATGGTGTAGGTATGCAGCTGGTCGCCAAACGCCTGCTCTGTTGTTCGTAAAGTTGGCTTTTTACCGACTCCGGCATTGACGGCAAAGATCGGCGTGCCGGTAAAACCGAACAGGTGATACTTGCGAAAATACTTGGTAATGGCAAGGTGCATATCGCCGAACTGGCTGCGGTGGCATTCGTCAAAGATAATGACCACGTGCTTGTCAAAAACAGCGTGTCCGGCGTTCTTTTTGATGAAGGTGGCCAGCTTCTGAATAGTGGTAATGATGATTTTTGCACCATCGTCCTCCAACTGGCGCTTGAGGATGGCGGTAGAGGTGTTGCTGTTGGCCGCGCCTTTCTCGAAGCGGTCGTACTCCTTCATGGTTTGATAATCCAGATCCTTGCGGTCTACCACAAACAGCACCTTGTCGATAGAATCAAGTTTAGAGGCAAGCTGCGCCGTCTTAAAGGAAGTCAGCGTTTTGCCGCTGCCCGTGGTGTGCCAGATATAGCCGCCGCCCGCAACCGTGCCGAACTTTTTATAGTTGTTGGCGATCTCAATACGGTTTAAAATGCGTTCGGTGGCGACGATCTGATAGGGACGCATCACCAGCAGCATATTTTCCGAGGTAAACACGCAGTAGCGGGCTAAGATATTCAGAATGGTGTGCTTACAGAAGAAGGTCTTGGTGAAGTCCACAAGGTCAGGGATGATCCGGTTGCCGGCATCCGCCCAAAAGGAAGTAAACTCAAAGCTGTTGCTGGTTTTCTCCTTTTTCACCTTGTGGGAATTGGCGTCCTTGATGTGGTTAAACCGGGTGGTGTTGGAATAATACTTGGTATTTGTGCCGTTGGACACAACAAAAATCTGCACATACTCAAACAGGCCCGAAGCCGCCCAAAAGCTGTCCCGCTGGTAGCGGTCGATCTGGTTGAACGCCTCCCGGATGGGTACACCCCGCCGCTTGAGTTCAATATGTACCATCGGCAGGCCGTTGACCAGAACCGTCACATCATAGCGGTTGTCGTGGGCCGCGCCCTCCTCTTTGGAAACGACGTATTGGTTGATGACCTGCAAGCGGTTGTTGTGGATGTTCTTTTTATCAAACAGCGTGATGTTTTTGCTGCTGCCGTCATCCCGGCGGAGCACCTGCACAAAGTCCTCCTGAATGAGCCGGGTCTTTTCCACGATGCCGTTTTTGGGGTTTGCCAGCACCTCGCTGAAAAAACGTCCCCATTCCTCATTGGAAAACCGGTAGCCGTTCACCGCTTCCAACTGAAGGCGCAGGTTGTCCGCCAAATCTTTTTCCTTATGTATCGAAAGGTATTCATAGCCCAGTTCTTGCAGCAGGCGGATAAACTCCCGCTCCAGCTCCGCCTCGCTCTGGTACGCCTCCGAGCGTTTGGCCTGGGGCTTGTATTCCGTTACAACGGTGCTTTCGCTGCTCTGAGCGACGATGTTAAAATAGGCCATTCTATCACCACCAATCTGTATATTGACTCAATCGCAAGAAAGTCGAAACTTTCTTTGTTCCTACCGTATCGATCAGTTTTAAAACCTGATTTTTGACCGAAAAAATCAAAAAGGAATCCTCATAAATACAAGTCATGAATGTATCATACCGGCTCTGTATCTGTCTGTCACGATATTCAAAAGCAACATGGAAGTCTTCTGTCAGTGCTTCGCTAATACTATTTATTGCCTCCTCATGGTTATGATATTGATCGAAAGTAAACTCATAAGGGAAAAACAGCAATAGATTTTTCTTTGTTTCCAACATCTTTAATGTTGTAAGAATGTCGTTTTCAACACCATAAACCTTAGTTTGATTTTCCCGAATACGATATAAATCAGTCAGAGATTTTCCTCGAAAAGCAGCAAACAGTCTTGTAGCTTGTATTTTCCCCTCTGGAAGTTTACTGATGCCAAAGCCTATCACCCCTTGCCCCATTTTATGAACTTGATCGGAAAGAACACTGCGTGCTTGTAAAGCAGTTTTGCTTGCTAACAATTTAAAGTCAATATCATAAATTTGATTGATTGCATCACATTCACCATGGGATTCCGAACTCGGCTTAGTAAATCCGCCTGGATAATGAGCAGAAAACCATGCTGAACTGTTTAAAAGTTCAAGAAGATAAATCTCATAGTTGCAGTTATCCTCTCCGCCAACAAAGTTTTTAATTATGTATGGAGCCGGAAGTAATTTCGCACGCATTGTTAGATCCATCATATTTTCGCCTCTTGGAATGTCAATAGCTTGTCCCTGTAATATTCATATTGCTTTTTGCGAGCTTCAATTTCAGCGGGCAGACCACTGGTAAGGTCGTTGCAAAGGGCACTAAATTTTTCTAAAATCGCAACAATTATTTTTACTTTATTGAACGGTGGAACAGGAATTGGTATTTTATTAAGATTATCTTGATTCAACTTTGGTTGTGCTCCACCGGAAATATATTTGCTCAGATCAATAGAGTTCAAGTAAATTTCGACGTATTTTTGCATTATCGCTGTATCAAACTTCAAAACATGGGCATGATTATTTACCCAATTTTTCCCTGATATTGAAAATGCAATCGGTGTACTTCTGGCCAAGAGATTTGCTCCATCTTCTGATACAAGTAAGTAATCGCCATCAAAAATATAATCTGAAACATAATCGACAATACCTGATGCTCCATAATAGGGATACTCGCCAGCTTCACGATTGCCTTTTGTAACAGGTTTTCTTTGGCGATCTAAATTTTCTGATATTTCCGGCAGAGTCTGATATTCTATATTATCAGACGCAGTTAATAACGCATCCCGATAATACTCATACTGCTTCCGCCTTGCGGTAAGCTCTGTGGTAAGCTCTGTGGTAAGCTCTGTGGTAAGCTCTGTGAAATTGTCCAGAATCCGGACAATTTCACGCTGCACCGGCAGCGGAGGGACGGGAATGTATAGTTTCTCAACTGTAGATTTAGCCAATGCGGGAATTCCAGCACCATATTGACACTCCTGTAACTTATATTCTTTTGACTTTATAAAATGATAAAGATAGCGGTTTAAAACAGTATCTTTTGGAATAAGCACATAGCAATGTGCACCTGCCCAAAATTTAGTCGTTATCCAATTAACAAATCCAGCAGATGCCCCACCTTGAGATATTGTTATCTTATTACTATCTTGATTATATTGCTCAATATATCCAGAAGGACCAATACCGCCATTGATAACAGGATAACTTCCTTGATCATTCATGTCCGCTTTGTTAAATTGAATTCCCTTCGTTATGTCACATACCTCTATTAATTCAACGGTTTTCACTCCGTTGGGACAGATTTCTTGAACCATTTTCTCAAGTTTTGTCATCTATTTCACCTTCTTGCTTAGGGTCTGCGGGTACACTGATGTTATATACTGATGCCACAGTATTTACCATGAGGGGATATATAATATAATCCCACGGCAATAGTTTAATAAGATATGGGATATTCTCAGTTCTAATTACTTCAATTCTCATGTGATTCAAAAAGACCACATATTGTATTTCATCTTTGAATTGATAAACGTATTGTAGTAGATTTTTATCCCGACTGAGCCGATATTCCTTGAATTTTTCTTGTTCCCGCATATCTCCCTGTGACATCCCATCTATCCAATTTTGGTAGACATTTTCACACATTGCTAGGGCAAATTCAGGGTATTCAATCATAAACATGCCAATCTGTCTTGAGCCAATATACTTTCCATAACTTCCCATATGGTGTTCCCAGTTATGCTTAAAAGAATCAGCTAAAAATTCATAAGAATGTGTGGGGTTAGTAAATGCCCACGACTTCGAGCGCACCGCATCAAAACTTGGCGTTTCATTCCATTCCGCTTTTAGCTTTTCAGTGTCAGCATCAACTTTGCGACGAAACTCATTTTCTTTTTTGGTATGCTTAGCACCTTTCTTAGTTACAGCAGATGAAGTCACCTGAAAATGCTCAATAAATCCATTTTCAAATATAAAATCGGGGAAACGGCTGGCATCGGGATTCGGTTGCGCCACTCTTAAAACACTCTCAAATTCTTCACGGTCATTTTCTAGCAAACCGAAGTAGGATTTGCAGCAGTCAGAATTAACAAGCCAGATTCTATCTTTCTTGAACTCATCCGTTGATACATCTAAATATGTTTTATGTGTAAATGGATTTTGCATAGGTTGCCCATTCCTGCAAAACACCATATTCTTGACAGCATTTAGGCATCTTAATTCACAATCGCCACGCATGGTTATCCTTCAATCTCCCTAACAATCTTATCAATCTCCGCCCGCAACACCTGCTCCCGTGCTACGATTTCCGCAATTTCGGCATTCAGCTTCACAATGTCGATCTTCTCCCGGGTGTCCTCCTGCTCCACATAGGTGGAAACGGACAGGTTGTAGTTGTTCTGCTTGCTGCCCACCTCTTCACCCGGCACCAGGCGGGAGAAATACTGCTCGTCTTTCCGCTGGGCCACCGCCGAGACGATGCGCCGGATGTTTTCTTCCGACAGGCGGTTATTCTTCGTCACCTTCACAAATTCCTTGGAGGCGTCCACAAACAGGATGGCGTTGTCCGTCTTGTTCTTTTTCAGTAGCATAATGTCCACCGAAATGGTGACGTTGAGGAACAGGTTGGACGGCAGCTGGATAATCGCGTCAATGTAGTTGTTGTCTACCAAATATTTGCGGATTTTCTGCTCCGCACCGCCACGGTACATAATGCCGGGGAAGCAGACAATCGCCGCCGCACCGTTATTCGCCAGCCACGCAAGGCTGTGCAGAATAAACGCCATATCGCCCTTGGACGCGGGGGCCAGCACTCCGGCAGGGGAGAAACGGGGGTCATTGATAAGCAGCGGGTTTTTATCCCCCTCCCACGGAACGGAAAAGGGCGGATTGGATACAATCAGCTCAAAGGGCTGGTCGTCCCAGTGCTGCGGGGAGATCAGTGTATCCTCCCGCACGATGTTGAATTTATCAAACTCAATGTTGTGCAGGAACATATTGATGCGGCAGAGATTGTAGGTGGTCAGGTCAATCTCCTGCCCAAAAAATCCCCGCTCGATGTTGTCCTTGCCCAGCACCTTTTCCACCTTCAGCAGCAGTGATCCGGAGCCGCAGGCGGGGTCATAGACCTTGTTAATCCTTGTTTTCCCGATGGTGCCCAGCCGGGCCAGCAGCTCAGAAACATCCGCCGGAGTAAAATACTGGCCGCCTTTCTTGCCTGCGTTGGCGGCGTACATGCTCATCAGGTATTCGTAGGCGTCGCCGAACAGATCGGGGTTGATACCTTCTGTATCGAAAAGCGGCATCTGCGCCACCCCGTCCAGCAGTTCGGCCAACACCTTGTTTCGCTTGGCCACCGTTTCTCCAATGGATTTGCTGTTCACGTCGAAGTCGTCGAACAGCCCGGCAAAGTCATTTTCCGCATCGCCGCTGGCGGCGCTGCTCTCAATATGGGCAAAAACGCGCTCCAGCGTTTCGTTCAGGTTTTCGTCCTGATCCGCACGGGCGCGGACATTGCAAAACAGCTCGCTGGGCAGGATGAAAAAGCCCTTTTCCTGCACCAACCCCTCACGGGCAGGCTCGGCGTCTTCATCCGACATCTTGGCATAATCAAAGTCTTGATTCCCGGCAGCATGTTCTCCCTCGTTGACATAGGCGGCGAAGTTCTCCGAAATATAGCGGTAGAACATCGTCCCCAGCACATAGGATTTAAAATCCCATTCCGCCACATGGCCAGCATGAACCAGATCAGTTGCAATTTTATAGATACGGCGGAACAGCTCGTCCCGCTCCTGATTTGTCTTAATATCCGCCATTGTTGTTACTCCTTCTCTCTCATCCATTCTGATTCGATTTCTTCAAAAGGAATCGCCTTTCCCTCGCAAAATGCTTTGATTTTCTTCATTGCTGTAATATTGGGCTTGGTTTTTCCATTTTCCCACCGGTTAATGGTTCCCACCGACACATGGAGTTCTTTTGCAAAATCCTCTTGGGATAAAAGCGCTTTCTTGCGCATGGTTCGCAGCAGTGCATGTAGTGCCATTGCTCTATCGTTCTCCTTTCAGAAGACTACCGCTATTATAACATAAACCTATCATTTTTCGCAATATCTGCTTAATCCCGTCTGCTTTTATCTGTTGGAGAGATCCATTTTAAACTACCCAAAAAGAAAAGCTGCCGTCGCCTGACAGCAGCTTTTCCAAAAATATAAATGTTATCTGTAGATTAATTCCGCATAGACAATCTCCTGTGCGGAATTTCGGATGTTATTCATCTTTTGCACCCATGCCATTTGATCGCTTGCCTTGAGAGATTCTGTAACACCGTTGAGCTGGGCCATTTGCTCTACCAGCCGAAAAAACATAGTTTCAGCCTGTTCATCAATGTTCGCAAGATAGCTTCTCAGTTTACCGCTTGTGAGCAGATTGGTGTAAAGCACTTTACAGTGTTGCTTGAGATAGCGCAAATGCCGCTGTCCCCATACGCCGACAGACCTATTTTCTTCGGCGGGTAGTACAAAGTCAGGCAAATAGTAGTCGCCTTGCAAAGTATAGCTGATGCCTGTTTTTTCATCAATGTAATGCTGTTTCATTTTGTAATCCTCCAATATGATTGATTTCACCTACAAATCCAATCATTCCGGCTGACTACAAAAGCCGAAGGGAGAGAACTTCCTTACGAAGCCTCTCCCTCAGGAGTTCTTCTTTTTTTTAATGGAACAAAGAAAATTATTTTTTATAAAGATAAATTTTTGATGGATGAAAAACAGTATTTTTATCATGAGACACCCGTTTTTATTACAGCGGAACGAGAGATGCATCGGGTAATGTTAAAAATATCGTTTGTGATGGGGGAAGAAAAGTATTTTGAAATTCCTCTTGGAGCAGAAAGTATAAAAATGATACGGCAGTACCGTATCCGGCCTGAAAATTCATGGATGCTTGAAAGAATACTGGCTGATCCTAAAACAGCCATTCAAACAATATATACAAAAGGCCGACTCACAGTCTGATAGGTGTAGAGTAAGTTTATATTGAAATCAGAATAGTTTATAAAGGACAGCGTTTTTAATTCTTTGCCGGGTAACTTACTAACAATAGGTAAAAGCTGTCCTTTATTTTTGTATATATAGTATTTTACAAAAGAAAAATAGATATTTTAGGGATAAGCATTGACATAACTAATCGGATTTTATATAATAAAAAATAATATAATGCGGGCAAGCCGTATTTATGAACGGAGATATTTTATGATAAAATCAGATGAACTACGCAGTAAATTTATTCAGTTTTTTCAGTCTAAAGGACATACCGTGATTCAGGGAGCCTCGTTGATTCCGGAGAATGACCCCAGTGTTTTGTTTACTACGGCGGGAATGCATCCGTTAGTGCCGTATTTGTTGGGACAGCCCCATCCGGAAGGAAGCAGGCTTACCGATGTGCAAAAGTGTGTGCGTACCGGAGATATTGATGAAGTAGGAGATGCCTCTCATCTTACGTTTTTTGAAATGTTGGGAAATTGGTCCTTAGGGGATTATTTTAAAAAGGAAGCCATTTCCTGGTCATGGGAATTTTTGACTTCTCCGCAGTGGCTGGGAATTGAACCGGAAAAGCTTTCTTTCACTGTTTTTGCCGGTGACGCGGACAGCCCCAGAGATGAAGAGGCGGCTCGGTATTGGATGGAAAACGGTGTTCCCGCGGAAAGAATTTTTTTCCTTCCCAAAGAAAACAATTGGTGGTGGGCGGGAAATCAAGGCCCTTGCGGACCCGATACGGAAATGTTTATTGACACCGGAAAGCCCAAGTGCAGTGAAAATTGTTCACCGGCTTGTGATTGCGGCAAGTATCTTGAGATATGGAACGATGTGTTTATGCAGTATAACCGCAACGCAGACGGTACGCTGACGCCGCTGGTAAAAAAGAATGTGGATACCGGTATGGGCCTGGAACGGACGATCGCTGTACTGCAAGGAGTAAAATCGGTATATGATACGGATCTATTTACCTCGTCTCTTGCAAAAATCGCGGAGCTTTCCGGCAAAACGTATGGCAGTAGTGATGAAGTGACCAAAGCGTTCCGTGTCATTGCCGATCATATCCGTACAGCTACGTTTATCTTGGGCGATCCTAAGGCGGTTTCCCCCAGCAATGTGGATCAGGGTTATGTGCTGCGCAGATTGATCCGCCGTGCGATTCGCTTTGCCGGCCAGTTGGAAATGCCTACGTATTCGATTATCGAAATTGCAAAGGTCTATATTGAACAATATAAGTCTGTATATCCGGAATTGGAATTGCACAGTGATTTTGTGATTGAACAGCTGAAACTGGAGGAGGAACGTTTTACCAGAACGCTGAAGCAGGGCTTGCGAGAGTTTGAAAAAGTAGCTGCGCAGATGAGCCGTGAGGGAAAAACGGTGATTGACGGCAGCACGACGTTCCATTTGTACGATACTTTTGGATTTCCGCCTGAAATTACTGCGGAAATGGCTAAGGAAAAGGGATATAGCGTAGATATGGAGGGCTTCTCCGAATGCTTTAAAGAACATCAGAAAAAATCCTCACAGGGCTCTGAGCAAAGGTTTAAAGGCGGTTTGGCGGAACAAACAGAAGAAACGGCAAGACTGCATACTGCCACTCATCTTTTGCATGCGGCGCTGCGTAAGGTGCTTAAAGATCCCGATGTGGCGCAAAAGGGAAGTAATATTACCAGTGAACGTCTGCGTTTTGACTTTACGTTCGGCCGTAAGATGACGAAAGAAGAATTGGATGAGGTGGAAAAACTTGTAAATGATGCGATTCAGGCAGATGTAGAAATCGTTTGTGAACAGATGCCGCTGGAGGAAGCAAAGGCGTCGGGAGCCATTGGTTTGTTTGAAAATAAATACGATTCTATGGTAAAGGTATATACTATGGGGGGGTTTTCCAAAGAAATCTGCGGCGGCCCGCATGCGGCGAGAACCGGTGAATTGGGAAAATTCCGGATTGTAAAAGAGGAAAGCTCTTCAGCAGGTGTTCGCCGAATCAAAGCTGTATTGGAGTAATTTATATGAAAATCGTTTATTTTGGGCATTCCTGCTTTCGTTTGGAACATGAGGGATATTCGCTTGTTATCGATCCGTTTCGGGATGTTCGCGGATATGCCGATGTTCATACCACCGCGGATATGGTGCTTTGCAGTCATGACCATTTTGATCACGCGGCGGTTTCGGGTGTGAAATATAAGGCAAGCGGTCGGAAAAACCCATTCGGAATTACTATGATGCAGACCTTTCATGATGATGTGCACGGTCAAAAACGCGGAGAGAATTTGGTGCATATTATAACGTGCTGCGGTAAGACAATTGTGTATTTGGGGGATTTAGGACATATGCTCAGTGAAGAGCAATTGAAGCATATTCGGCAATGCGATTGTCTGATGATTCCGATCGGCGGCGTATATACGATTGATTCCGATCAGGCATGGCAGTTGATTGAACAGGTAAATCCGCGTATTGTTATTCCTATGCATTATAAAAACGGAAAGTATGGACTTGAAAATATTGGCGGTTTGGCGGAATTTTTAACGCATTCCAATCGAAAGATAGCGGTTATCACGCAAACGGCGTTTACATTGCCGGAAGAGAATCATTTGCTTTTGGTTCCGACGGTAAAAGAATGAAAGGAGATATAAATATGTTTTTTAAAAAAGCTGTGCCTGTATGGGCCAAAGAACTTACCAGTGACAGAAATATTATGCTTTGCTTTGAAACAGAATTTGATTATGCGGGAAAACAAGCGCGTATCCATATTGCGGCCGATACCTTGTATCGTATGTATGTTAACGGTGAATTTGTATTTTACGGTCCGCAGCGCTGCGGAAGAGGCTGGTGGCGCGTGGATGAACTGGATATTACCGCAAAGTTGAAAAAAGGGAAAAATACGGTTTGTATCCAGGTAATTAATTACGGCGTTTGTTCTTTTCAGTATATTAAACAGCCCGGATTTTTACAGGCGGAAATTACAATTGACGGTGTTGTGACTGCCGCTACGGATATAAACGGTGATTTTAAGGTAAAAAGAGACTTATCAAAAATACAGGTGATTGAACGTTATTCTTATCAGCGTCCCTTTGTAGAGGGATGGCGTTTTCCGGCGGAATATTCCGATGAACTGCAGTTAACGAATGTAGAGGGCATCAGGCTTTGCGGGCGTACGGCACCGTTGCCGGAATTTAAAATTGATTGCCCTGTAAAAATGATTTGCGAAGGAACAGCACTGCTTCCGGAACAGTATGAAGTAGGCGATTCCGATCGCTTTGAAAATCCGGAAGAATTGGATTTTAGCTTTCCGCTTGAAGATCTTCCTGTACTTTATCGCAAGCATGAGTCTGATATGCGTGTTTTGCGGCAAACAGAATGCGATCATGAAATTTCAGAGACCTATACCTTTGCATTAAAAGAAAATGAATATCAGGGATTCCGTTTTCAACGGGAAAATACCGGCTTTATCATTTGCAATTTTGAATGCGAAGAAGACGCGGTTGTATATTTTATTTTTGATGAGATCCTTGTGGACGGAAAAATTCATCCGGCACAGCACAGCTCCGGTACATGCAATTTGATTCCTCTTTATTTGAAGAGAGGAAAGCATCATTTTATGGCAGTTGAGCCGATGTCAATGCAGTATTTAAAAGTGCAGTGTGTGAAAGGCAGCGTAAAAGTAAGCGGCCTTTCCCTGATGGAATATGTAAATCCTGAGGCAAAAAAGGCTTTGTTTGAAAGCAGTGATGAAGCCATCAACCGTATTTACGCCGCGGCAGTGAATACTTTCGCGCAGAATTCCGTGGATATTTTTATGGACTGTCCTTCCCGTGAACGGGCCGGATGGCTGTGCGACAGCTTTTTTACCGCCAGGGTGGAGAAAGATCTTACGGGAGACTCTAAAGTAGAAAAAGGATTTTTAGAAAACTTTTTTATTGCAACGGAATTTCCCCGTATTCCGGACGGAATGCTGCCGATGTGTTATCCTTCTGATGAGTTGTCGGCATCGTTTATTCCCAATTGGGCAATGTTTTTGGTAATAGAGCTGGAGGAATATATTCAGCGTACCGGGGATACGGAGATGGCAGAAGCGGCCAAAGACCGATTGTATAAGCTGGAAAAATATTTCTGTAAATTTCTTAACGCTGATGGCTTGCTGGAAAAACTGGATGGCTGGGTATTTGTAGAATGGTCACAGGCTAATCAGTGGGTGCAGGATGTAAATTTCCCCTCAAACATGATGTATTATGCTATGCTCAAAGCAATGGCGAGAATGTATGAGGATAAGGCCTTAGAAACAAAGGCAGAAAAAATCAAAGAAACGATTCTTCGCCTTTCCTTTAACGGTACATTTTTCCGAGACCATATGGTATATAGCAATGGCTGCCTTACCGTTCCGGAAGATATTACGGAGGTTTGCCAGTATTATGCATTTTTTACCGGTATTGCCGATAAAGAGAATTTCGGTGAGCTGCTGAAAATTATTGCCGATGATTTCGGCGCGGGACATAAGTGCACAAAAACACATCCCGAAGTATATCCGGCTAATGCGTTTATCGGAAATTATTTGCGTATGGAAGTACTTTCGCAAAATGGGTATCGGGGCAGAATTATGGATGAAATCAAAGATTATTTTGATTATATGGCTCTGCTGACCGGAACACTTTGGGAAAATGATAATGCTCATGCCAGCTGTAACCATGGGTTCGCATCTCATGTTGTGCGCCTGATTTTCCGTGATTGCTTGGGAATTGAGCGCATTGATGAAACGCATAAAATCATATATCTAAATAATGATTTTAAAGCGCCGGAAAATGTAAAAGCCGTGCTGCCGATGAAGAACGGAAGTATTAAGGTAACGATTTCTTCCGGTGCGCGTAAGGTGGAAATAACAGGAGATTATAAGCTGGGAAATGAACAACGCGATACATAATAAGGATTATTATTTACGAGCTTCTGATTTTGATACCTTCAGAAATCTGCAGCCTGCCGCCGTATTGGATTTGTTTCAGGATGCCGCGGGGGAACATGCGCAAAAGCTGAAAGTAGATTATGATCAAATGATTTTGCGAAATATGATGTGGGTAATTGTCAGAGTGAAGTATCGGATACTGCAAAAAGTCAAAATGTATCAAAGAGTGAATGTGGTTACTTGGCCGCATCCAAATAGACGGCTTGATTTTCAAAGAGATTATTTGATACGAGACGAAAACGGAAGTCCCGTTGTAAAGGGGACCTCCCAATGGGCACTGATGGACAGCAGAACCCGAAAGCTTGTTTTGGCGCGGGATATTTACGGAGAAATCGATTCTTTTTGTGAAGAGAATACTTTTGCGGAAAAATTTTTGAAGGTTCCGGATTTTGAAGAAGCGGATCCGGGATATCCGGTGATGAGCGGATATACTGACTTGGATATCAATGGACATGTAAACAATATTAAATATGCCAATTATGCTTTAAATGCTGTAAATCTTGCACCGGACCAGGAAATTGAAGAATTTCAGATTGATTATCATAAAGAAGTTCTTAACCATACGGCACTTGATGTATTTATACAGCAAGGGGAAAAGCAGATCTTGGTAAAAGGAAAAAACAGTGCAGGAGACAGTATGTTTTCTTGCCGTATTGAATTAAAGAATGTCGAGCGGCAGAAAATATAAATGAAAAATCTTTGTTTATTTGATATGCACTCCAAAAGTTGTACACTTTAGGAGGTGCATATCAAAAAATAAGAATACGGTTCCATTTTGAAAGCAATAGAATTTTCCCGGAAAAATCGATCATATTTCATTCTGATTCAAAAACTATTTTACTCCGCTTATAGGCTTTTTCAGTAACATAAAAGAATGGTAGGAATAAGCACCTACCATTCTTGTTTATATGAACGATATGATTTTACCGGCGGTGTAACTTTTATAAAGCGGTTTAGAGGAGAATGCAGATCAATCCGCCGCCGCCGTCATTTACGATCCGTTCCATCGTACGCTGCATTTTTGCCTGAGCTTCCATCGGCATATTGGCAAGCTTGGTTTCCAAACCTTCCATAACCAGTTCATGCAGGCTTTTGCCGAACATATTGCTTTCCCATATTCTTGTAGGATCGTTTTCAAATTCACTCATTAAATATTTTACCAGCTCTTCGCTTTGTTTTTCGCTGCCTACAATGGGATTTACTTCTGTATTGATTTTTACCTGCATCAGGTGCAAGCTGGGTGCGCTGGCTTTCAGCTTGATACCGCAATGTCCGCCGCGGCGTACAATTTCAGGTTCTTCCAGCGTCATTTCCTCCATAGAGGGTGAAACTACACCGTACCCGGTAGCACGTACCTGTTCTAAGGCCTCGGCGATACGGTCATATTCTTTCTTTGCGCGAATTAAATCCCGCATCAGGGCGATTAAGTGATAGTCACCTTTTATTTCACAGCCGCATTCTTCTCCTAAGGTTTTGTAGAACAGATCCGGCTTTACTTCAAGGTTGTAAGATACTGCGCCTTCGCCCAGCATTACCTGATCCAGGGAAAGACTGTGGACATTCTCACTGTTTTCAAATCCGGACAGAAGGGTAGTATAGTCGCGCATTTTGACAACCTCATCGCTGAAGGAAAGGGTGGAAAGAATTTCCTGCATCAGCGGATGCTCTGCCGGAAGAGCCTGAATCCAGGTAGGAATTCTAACGCGCATCTCGCGCAGAGGAAATTCAAAGAGTACACGCTCTAAGATCGCCTGAATATCGGAAAGCTCCATTTGGGATACATCTGACGGAATTACGGGAATACCGTATTTTTCTTCTAAAGCCAGCTGCAGCTTTTGAGTATCCACAGAGTAGGGCTCGGTAGTATTCAAGATTACGATAAACGGCTTGCCCAAAGATTTCAGCTCATGGATAACCCGTTCTTCGGCATCAATATAGCTGCTGCGCGGAATACCGGTAAAACTTCCGTCGCAAGTTACAACAATTCCGATTGTGCTGTGATCACGGATTACTTTTTGCGTGCCGATTTCAGCGGCTCGCTCAAAAGGCATTTCTTCTTCAGACCACGGGGTGCGCACCATACGGGGCATATCGTCTTCTGTGTGACCGAGAATACCGTCAATCAGATATCCTACGCAGTCAACAAGCCTTACATTAAAAGCGGTGTGCTCATCCAAATCAATCTTTACTGCTTCGTTGGGAACGAATTTAGGCTGGGTAGTCATAATAGTTTTTCCGCTGGCACTTTGCGGAAGTTCATCCATGGTGCGTATTTTTTCATTCTCATCGTCGATGTTGGGCAGAACCTGAAGATCCATGAACTTTTTGATAAAGGTGGATTTTCCGCTTCTGACAGGACCCACTACGCCAATATAAATATCACCGTTCGTACGCTGGGAAATATCTTTGTATAAATCAAATTGTTCCACATTTATTCCTCCTTACCGTTTTTGCTGCACATTAACTACTATGAAGAGTGAAAATAAAATATTACAAAAAACTTGTTGTCAAGGGAGAATTTTCTGTTTTGCGTTTTTTTGCAAGGGAGAAAGTATCTTCAGTTTATCAAAAAAATGAAAATTTTTATTCTGCGGCCGAATCATTTGCACGGAATCATAAAATATGTGATTAAAAGGATTAGCAAGAACAAACAGTTTAAAGCGTATAGAATAAAGGAAAAATATTATTGTCAGTATATTTTATGCTGCTTTTCAGAATGATAGTTTCAACGTTTCAAAAATATTTTATAGCTTTTTTTACTTCATATGGCTTGCACCGCACGCGAGATTGAACACTCAAAAATCAATATAATATTGAAAACGACGATATAAAAAATCAAACCCTGTCTTCTTATTGAAAACAGGGCTTTTCTTTGGACAGAATCCGTTTTGATTACTGTAAATTTTAGCTACTTGCAGTTTTCATTTTTTTATGCCGTATGCTCCTTCCATCATCTGCGTTAAGCGAATTGCTTCCCGTATGCCGCAGCCTTCCGGCATTTCTCCGGAGAGAAAACTTACAATGGGCAGCGGCAAATCCGGTTCCGCTTCCACAGCGGTCACCGTTCCATTGGTTGCAGCGGTCACTTTTTCTATACCGTTTCCGGCAACAAACCGTACAAATCCTTTATCGCCGCCAACTTCCAGAATGCGGGGAGAACCATAGGAAACAAAACCCGTTTCGTTTACCGCAAGGGCACCGTCAGCGTAGGTCATGACGGTAACGGCATTATCCTCCACACGGTCGGTGTTCTTTCTGTTTGCGTCCCAAACCGTAAAAGAAGATTGATACTTTTGCGGCAGACCTAAAAACCAATCAATCAGATACATACCGTGAGCGCCCAGATCAATCATGGCACCGCCGCCGCATGACATTCGGCTGTAAAAATGCTCGGGAAGCCAGTCTCCTGTGCTTCCGTTATGGCAGTTGCGGAACCGGACAAAATTGAGTCTGCCCAGTTCTCCGCTTTCCGCCAGCTTTTTTACGGCACGGATCTCACCATAGGTTTTTTGCACAAAGGAGATTACAAAACGAACGCCGTTTTCCTCTACAGCTCGCTGGACACGCAGACAGTCTTCCAGCGTAAGCGCCAGTACTTTTTCGGTAAAAATATCTTTTTTTGCTTGGGCAAGACGCACCATATACTCCGCATGGGAATCCGAAGAACTGCAGACAATTACTGCATCGGCATCACTTTGCAAAAGCGCTTCAAAAGAAGGAAAGCACGGCAGATTATATTTTTTTAAAAAATCTGTGCGCAGGGTTTCGTTCTCTTCATAAAAACCAATGACTTCAACATTTTTTGCTTCCAACGCCTTTTGGGTATAATCCGCCGCATGCACGTGCCAAACACCGCAGATTGCTGCTTTCATTCAAAATACACCGGCTTTCCTGTTTGGGAGGAGGTGTAAATTGCCTCCAGAATCTGTGATACCACATAGGCTTCTTCGGGTTTGACCAGCGGTTCGGTATCGTGAATTATGGCATCAATCCAGTTTCTGGCCTCTACTTCTTGAGGAGAAGCCCCTGCGCCGTCATAGAACGCTACGCCGCCGACCGAAGTATCCACATCGGTTATTACGCAATGATCGAAATCTACTTTATTTAAGGTAAGCTTGTTGTTCTTTAAAGAAAGACCGGCCTTGGTACCGTAAAGTACACAGCTGCCCTCTTGTATAGGCTCAGCGGTATTGAGAGCCCAGCTGGTTTCCAGTAAAATGGTCGCGCCGTTCTTCATGCGGATAAACGCGCAAGCGGAATCCTCTAAGGGGGTGGTGCTTACGCCGTTATCACCCCAAATGTTGCCGGCTTCGGGATGCTCAATTTTTTTATGCGTTTTTCCGATCACCAGTTCGGGCTCATAGTTGTTCATCAAGTACAGGGTTAAATCTAAAGAATGGGTCGCGATATCAATCACCGGTCCGCCGCCTTGTTCTTCTTCGTTTAAGAATACGCCCCAGTTGGGCGTGCCTCTTCTGCGTACAGCGAAACAGTTGGCGTGATAGATTTCGCCTAAATCTCCTCGCTCCACAAAAGCTTTGGAAACAATACTCTGCGCTTTTTGCCTATGCTGATACCCAATGGTAAGTTTTTTACCCGTTTCTTTCGCGGCATCCAGCATTCGTTTTGCGTCCGCAGCGGTTTTTGCCATGGGCTTTTCACACATAACATGCTTGCCTGCGTGCAGGGCATCGATACTGATATCGGCATGTTCTAAATTGGGGGTCAGCACATGCACTACTTCTACGTCAGCTTCTTTCAAAAGCTGTTTGTAATCGGTGTATACTCTTGCACCGGGGACACCGAATTCTTTTGCGGCTTTTTCTGCTTTTTCGGAAATAATATCGCAAAATGCGGTCATTTGTACGTTGGGGATCTTTTTTAGCGAAGGCATATGTTTTCCGTTTGCAATACCTCCGCAGCCGATAATTCCCACTTTAACAATTCTTTCCATAAAAAACGCCCTTTCTGCTTTTTGTAATTTAAGTATAGCATTTTTTTTTAATTTATGCTATGCTTTTTAAAAAGAAAAATATAAAATATTTACATTTTAAAAACAGAATAGTACCCGAATATAAAAAGAGAGGGAATAGTATGATTATCAGCGCGAGTCGAAGAACGGATATTCCGTCGTATTACGGCGACTGGTTTCTTCATCGTATCAAACAAGGATTTGTATATGTTCGCAATCCTATGAATCCGCACCAAATCAGTGAAATATCATTAGCTCCCGATGTTGTTGACGGCATTGTCTTTTGGACAAAAAATCCGTCTTCAATGTTGAACCGATTGGATGAGCTGCGGGACTATACTTATTATTTTCAGTTCACATTGAATCCGTATGAGGCTGATGTGGAAAAAAATATCCCGTCAAAGAACGATATTATCATACCTTCATTTAAAAAGCTTTCTTCATTGATTGGAAAAGAAAGGGTGGTATGGCGTTATGATCCTATTTTGTTCAATGAAAAATATACCTTGCAGTACCACATAGAGCATTTCCGTTTGCTTTGCGACAATCTGTCCGACTATACCGAAAAGTG
The DNA here is from genome assembly GCA_905200615.1 of uncultured Selenomonadales bacterium. Classification (GTDB taxonomy): domain Bacteria; phylum Bacillota; class Clostridia; order Christensenellales; family QALW01; genus UMGS1322. The sequence goes on from CAJKLB010000008.1 coordinate 19,363, forward strand.
TACGGTAAGTTTTCTTGATTCGTATAAAAATATTCGGCGTGCTTTGGCCGGTTTGGGAATTCCCTCGGTATCTGTTGAACAGATGCGGGAATTGATAGGATATTTTAGTTACATTGCAAAGGAACATGGCATCTATATTGATACCTGCGCTGAGAGTGTTGACCTCGGTCGGTACGGCGTGGGTCACGCTCATTGTATTGACAAACAGAGATTAGAGCGCATCGGTAAATATAAGCTTCATATCGAAAAAGACAAAAATCAACGTGCTGCGTGCGGATGCGTTGCGAGTATAGATATCGGTGCATACAACACTTGCAAAAACGGCTGTGTTTACTGCTATGCCAATTTTAATCAAACGCTTGTAAAAAACTGCTGCGGCAAACATGATCCGACTTCGCCCTTGCTTTGCGGAAAGGTATCGGCGAGTGAGATGATAAAGCGTAAAAAGGCGAAAAGTTACCGAGAGGCACAAATGAGTTTGTTTGAGGAATCAGAAATTATCTGATGAATCACTAAACAATACAATATGTTCTATAGCTTTGTGATACATTGAAAAGTGAGAGAAAAATCATTCTAAAAAAAATAAAAGAAAATCAGTAGTTTGTTCATATAGTAAATTGTGAAAGAACGGGGAAATTTTTATCAAAGCATTTTCGGTTGATTATTTTTTGCAGCAGAGGTATGATAAGAGTAAAAATAGGAGTGTTCGGGCGTTTCTTTTCAGCAAAAAAATAACAGTATGATGATTCCTTTTATCATCAAAAAGCAATCGATTTTTTGAACATACGCGCAGATTATATTATATGACCTATAGCACAGGCATGAAAATTATTTTTGCAGTATGCTAAGTTTTTGGGTAGCACTTGTGCAAAAAAGAAAAACGGGAGTGAACATATTGGCATATATAGAATTTAAAAATGTTTGTAAATTTTATAAAAGCGGAGATCATACGATTGCTGCGGCGGATCATATCAGTTTTGTAGCTGAAAAGGGCGAATTTGTAGTTATTGTAGGACCTTCGGGAGCGGGTAAAACTACCGTATTAAACATGCTTGGCGGTATGGATACCTGCGATGCTGGAGATATTGTGCTTGACGGCAATTTGGTGAGCGGGTATACCAATAAACAGCTTACAAAATATCGGCGGTATGAAGTAGGTTTTGTATTTCAGTTTTATAATCTTGTGCAAAACCTTACGGCTTTAGAAAATGTGGAATTGGCTTCGGAAATTTGCCGGGAACCGTTAAACGCTGAACAGATGCTGGATTTGGTAGGGTTAAAGGACCGCATGGGAAATTTCCCCGCTCAGCTTTCCGGCGGAGAGCAGCAGCGTGTTTCCATTGCTAGGGCGATCGCAAAAAATCCTAAAATCTTACTTTGTGATGAGCCTACAGGAGCGCTGGATTATAATACCGGAAAGGCAATTTTAAAACTGTTGTATGATACCTGTAAAAAGACGGGAAAAACTGTGATTGTTATTACGCATAATCAGGCGATATGCGCTATGGCCGATAGGGTAATCAAAATAAAAAACGGAAGCGTATCTGATATGCGGTTGAATCCTCATCCGATGGATGCCGAAAGGATTGAGTGGTAATGAGAAAAAACTATAGCAAAATAGTTTTGGGGCAGATTCGTTCTTCTTTCAGCCGCTTTTTAGCTATTTTATCCATTACGGCATTGGGCGTAGGCTTTTTGGCAGGTTTGCAGTCTACCGGGCCGGATATGTATGATTCTATGGATCAATACTATGATACGTATCATTTCTTTGATATTAACATTAAATCTACGATGGGTCTTACCGATAAGGATGTTGATCGTTTAAAAGAACTGGAAGGGATCAAAAAAGCCGCAGGAGTGTATTCAACGGATGTTTTGTTCCAAAATAATGAAGGTGAAAACGGCGCTCTTCGGCTTTGCACAGCGAATTTTGCTGATGAAGAGCTGATCAACGGCATGAACTTGTTAACGGGAAGGCTGCCGCAAAACGGAAATGAATGCGTGGCATTGGCTTCAAGGGGATTCGGAAAATCTCCGGAGCTCGGAGAAGAAATTGTTCTTGCTCAGGGAAATGAAGAGTTAGCTTATACTTCCTTTACTGTTACCGGAATTGCCGATTCACCGGTGTATATGTCAGCAGAGCGTGAACCCAGTACGGTTGGAAACGGATATATCGATGTCGTTATTTATGTGACTGCTGATGCAGTGAAAGCAGATTATTATACAGATATCTATCTTTTAGCGGAAAACGCGAAAGAACTGAATACTTTTTATGATGCGTATGACGCATTAATAGAAGATACAAAAAATAAGATTGATACTATAAAAAAAGAATGTACCGGCCGGCGTTTGGAGGAAATTCGGACGGAGGCGGAGGATTCTCTTGTTCAGGGCCGGAAAGAATATGAAGAAGCAAAGGCGGAGGCAGAGGAAAAACTTGCGGAAGCTGAGACGGAGATAGCAGAGGCTGAAAAAGAATTAGAGGATGCCGAGGAAACATTGGCGCGTACTCGGCAACAGTTGGAGGAAGCAAAAAATAAATTAGACAGCGGCGCACGTGAAATCGCGGAAGCAAAAGCGCAATATGAAGAAGGACTGGCGGAATATGAAGCCGGTAGGGAGGCATTAAAGGAGTCGGAAGCAAAAATTGAGGAGAGTGAACAGCAGCTTGCTGCGTTAAAAGGCGCGGTAGGCATGCTTTTCGGCAGCAGCGAGGAAAAACTACAGGCGCTGACCATTCTGGAGCCGTATGATGAAACCGGTTCGGTGAGTGCTCTGCTGGCTTTGGCGCAGATGAGACCGCTTACCGATGAAGATGTACAGCCGTTGATTGCTGTACTTTTACAACAAATTTCCGATTCGGAAAAGTCTTTGGCGCAGGGAAAGCAGGAATTTGATTACGCAAAAGAAGAACTTGATGCTGCGCAGGAACAGCTTGTCCGTGCCGAAGAGCAGATTGCAGAGAATGAGAAACTGTTGCTGAATTCACAAAACGAATATAACACCGGGGAGAAACAATACAGCGAAGGTCTGGCAGATTACGAAGAGGGAAAAAAAGAACTGGAAAAGGGAAGAGAGGAATATAATACTTCAAAAGCCGAAGCGGAACAGGAACTTGCCGAGGCTGAAGCGGAATTAGAGGAAGGCGAAGCGGAAATTGATAAGCTGGAAAAACCTTCTTGGTATGTTCTGGACAGAAATACCAATGCTAGTTATGTAAGTTTTTGTTCCAATGCGGAAAAGATTGTGGCAATTGCAAAAGTGTTTCCGACATTCTTCTTTTTAGTGGCCGCCTTGGTAGCCTTAACTACCATGACCCGTATGGTGGATGAAGAGCGTGTGCTGATCGGAACGTTAAAAGCCATTGGCTACAGCAACAGACGAATTGCCTTCAAATATGTGGCGTATTCTTTTGCCGCGGGTGTTTTGGGCAGCGGTGTCGGTCTGGCGGCCGGCCTTACGGTATTGCCCACGGTTATATGGAACGCTTACAGTATGCTTTATAAATTTCCGAAGCTGATTCTTTCTTTTAACCCTGTAATTTCCATTACTTCAGCTTTGGCGCTGATTCTATGCGTGGTGCTTGCTACTTTGTGGGCGTGTGCCGAAAGTTTGAAAGAGGTACCGGCCAGATTGATGCTTCCACGCGCGCCGAAAGCCGGAAAGCGCGTGTTCTTGGAGCATATCAAACCCATATGGAGTCATTTGAAATTTACGCATAAGGTAACCGCAAGAAATATTTTAAGATACAAAAAGAGATTCTTTATGACGGTGATTGGCGTTGCTGGATGTACAGCATTGCTGCTTACCGGTTTTGGATTGAAAGATGCGATAGGAGACATTGTAAATATACAATACGGTGAAATACAGAAATATGATCTTACCGTTAATACTGAAAAGCCTGAACCGGTGATTGAATATTTACAGAATAAAGGTACGGATACCTTTGCCGTAATCAGCAGCCGTGAAATGACGGCACAGAGCGAAAATCCTCAAACCATTCAGGTATGGACGGCTTCAAGCAGTGACGAGCTTTTAAAAGTAATGAATTTACGGAACCGCAGAAGCGGTGAAAGTGTGAATTTTGATGAAAATAGCGTTGTTCTTACCGAAAAGGCGGCAAAAAACTTAGGAATTTCCGCAGGTGAATCTATTTTGTTAGAGGATGAGGACGGTCATGAATACAGCGTCACGGTCACCGGAATTTGTGAGGGATATATTTATCATTATCTGTATATGACAGAGGCAAAATATCAGCAGCTTTTTGGAGAAACACCGGAATACAATACACTTTTAGCAGCGGTATATCCTGAAAACGAGGACACTGTGATGCGTGAACTGCTTGCACTTGATGAAGTGGATTCCGCGGCTTTTTCCAGCGTTGTTATCAATAGTTTTGATAACATGATTAATAAAATCAATTACGTGGTATATGTTTTGATTATAGCCGCCGGGCTGCTTGCTTTTATTGTATTGTATAATCTTACTAATATCAATATAGGAGAAAGACAGAAAGAAATTGCGACCATTAAAGTTTTAGGCTTTTATGATAGCGAGGTTTCCGCCTATATTTGCCGTGAAACAATTATTTTAAGTTTGGTGGGAACGGCCGTGGGTTTGATTTTAGGTATTGCACTGTGCCGGTATGTGGTCATAACCGCTGAAATGGATGATATCATGTTCGGCCGGAATATTCAATGGCTCAGTTATGTTCTTTCCGCGGTCATCACTATGCTTTTTTCCACACTGGTAAACTTGATTATGTATAGAAAACTGCAGAAAATCAGTATGGTAGAATCGTTAAAATCAGTTGATTGAGCAGCGAAAAAGTGGTATACTAACAAAAACAGTTTGTGAGGATAGTTTATGGGATGTACGCATAATTGTTCAGAATGTGCTTCTGATTGCAGCAAAAGCAATAAACAAAGCCTTGTGGAAGAGGCCAATAAATTCAGCCATATAAAAAAAGTGATCGGTGTTATCAGCGGTAAGGGAGGCGTGGGAAAATCCTTTGTTACTTCTCTTTTAGCCTGTGAAATGACTCGGCGCGGATATCAGTGTGCCGTTCTGGACGCGGATATTACCGGACCATCAATTCCCAAGGGCTTTGGCATTCATGAAAAAGCTTCCGCCAGTGAGGATGGTATTCTTCCGGCAAAAAGTGACAGCGGTATTGATGTAATGTCTGTGAATTTGATGCTTGAAAATGAAAATGATCCGGTTATTTGGCGCGGGCCGGTAATTGCCGGGGCGGTCAAACAGTTTTGGACGGATGTGATATGGGACAACGTGGATTTTATGTTTGTAGACATGCCTCCGGGAACCGGGGATGTACCTCTTACGGTATTTCAATCGCTGCCGGTTGACGGTGTAGTGATCGTTGCTTCCCCGCAGCAGTTGGTTTCTATGATTGTGGAAAAAGCGGTAAAAATGGCACGGGAAATGAATATTCCGATTCTGGGTTTTGTGGAAAATATGGCTTATTTTATTTGCCCTCAATGCGGAAGCCGACATTTTATTTACGGTGAGAGTAAAGTCGACGATATTGTTAAGGAATTTAATATTCCGTCTTCGGCAGAACTTCCGCTTATACCGGAAAACGCCGCGTTGATTGATCAGGGACGTGTGGAGGAAATCGACACGGCTCCCTTAAAAAATATAGCGGATACGCTTGAAAAGCTTTTATAAGAAATTTTGACCCGCCTGATATGGCGGGTTTTTATCTATGAAGGAGTTATATAAGCTAAAAAAATGCGGATCGGAAAGAATTAAATCTATAAAAAACAGAATGACTTTTTTGATTGTCACTTAAATTATAAAAAATAGTTGACAATCGCACGAGATTTTATTATTCTATAAAAAAGGAGGCTGATTTTTTGTCCGCTATCATTGATGAGGTTCTTGAAATTTTGGCACAGAATCGGCAAAAGCCGATATCCGGAGAGAGCATTGCAGTTCGTTTGCGGATCAGCAGAAATGCTGTGTGGAAGGCCGTAAATACTTTAAAAAAACAGGGGTTCTATATTACGGCTTCTACAAACAGCGGATATTGCCTATACGATGACATTGTTACCCGGAAAGGAATGCAAAACTGCGGTTTTGGATCGGAAGTCAGGATATTCCATTCCCTTTCTTCTACGAACGATTATTTAAAAGCAGAAGCGGAAAAAAGCAAAGAGGGTCTTGTTGTAATTGCACGGAATCAAACGCAAGGCCGCGGCAGAATGGGCAGAAAATTTTTTTCGCCGCCGAATACGGGATTGTACATCAGTATTTTGCTAAAGCCCAAAATGCAAGCGGAAGAAGCGGTAAAAATTACTACTATGGCAGGGGTTGCGGTTTGCCGTGCCATTGAATTTTTTTCCAATGAAAAAGCGCAAATAAAATGGGTGAATGATGTTTTTGTTTCGGGGAAAAAAGTTTGCGGTATTCTTACGGAGGCTTCCGTCAATGTTGAAAACGGGGGAATGAATTATGCTGTTTTAGGGATCGGCGTGAATCTTTACGAGCCACTCGACGGCTTTTCAGAAGAGCTTAGAGATATTGCCGGCGCTGTTTTTCAGCTTGGCGCGGAATCTTATGCGGATCGTTTTGCCTGTGAACTTTTGCGGCAGTTTTTTTTGCTGTATAACGGACAATCTTATATTGAGGAATATAAAGAGCGATCCTTGCTAACCGGCAGAGAGATTACGTATATGATGCAAGGAAAAGAAAAAAGAGCAATTGTGTTAGGAATTGACGATCATTTTGGTCTTATTGTAAAAGATGACGCGGGGAACAGAGAGATCTTGCGTTCCGGAGAGGTCAGGGTAAAATATGATAAAAACCAAAATAAAAACGATTGATATGATATTTATAGCACTGTGTGTAGCGGTGATTTCGATTTTTTCTCAAATATCTGTTCCTATTCTGCCGGGAGGAGTACCGCTCACCCTGCAGACATTGGCGATTGCGTTTTGCGGGTACTTTTTAGGCATGAAAAAAGGAACGCTGGCGGTTTTTGTATATTTCCTTTTAGGATTTGCGGGTGTTCCTGTATTTGCGGGGTTTCAGGGCGGACTCAGTGTCATTATCGGTCCTACGGGAGGTTTTTTATGGGGGTTTCTCATAGCGGCTTTTTGTTGCGGAGCGGGCAGAAATAAAAAATGGTGGCAGGCACTCTTTTTGGGCGTATTGGGAATTCTTTTGTGCCATGTTTTAGGCGTCGCGCAATATATGATTATTTCCGGACGTGCTTGGATAGATTCCTTTCTTTTGGTTTCGGCACCGTACTTAATAAAGGATTTTCTTTCGGCGGCGATTGCTTTATGGTGTGCTCGTATCTTAAAAAAGAGAGCCATTTTACCGCAATAATAAGAATATTTTTTGAAACTGCAAATAAAATATGAATAGTTGATGGAAGGTCTTTTAATATTTTGTTTAACTTTAAAAGAATAGTTGACAAACAGGATAAAAGTTTATATAATTCATGTGTAAATAAAATAATTTATTTCTTAATAGGAGGAATAAAAATGAAAGATCTGAAAAAATTGATCGTTTTGCTTCTTGTAGGCGTTATGGCGTTTTCTTTAGCGGCGTGTCAAAACGGTGAAGAAAACGAAGGCGGTAATACGCAACCAACAAATCCCCCGTATAAGGATACGACGAGCGGTTTAAGCGATACGCAGCTTTCCAATTACTATTTGAAGTTTAACGCTACTGAAACAGTAACTTTGACAGATGAAGAGGGAAACTATATTACAGATGAAAATGGTGCCTATGTTACGGAAGAACAGACCACTACTTATGTCGAAGTAGGGTACAGTGGATTGTATCTTCGCAGTGAAGACGGCGGTGAATCCTTTAATGTTGTAGGAACTTCCAGCTTTGGTGTTTCATCACAGACTTCGATATTTGGAACGTTTAGTTCTCACAAGCAGTATGAAGCTTCCGGTACGGAACTTGAAAATCGGGGCACGGAAACCATCGCTAATTTAGAAACTACACATTATTACTACAAGAGCGGTCCTATGGAAATCGAGATGTACGTAAATGCTGACTACGATGTTTGCTTAAAGTACAGCAAAAAAGGTATCGGTGCCATGGAAATGGAAGTACAGGAACTGCAGTTTGGTATCGTCGGACAGGATGGTTATAAGTTTGAAGACTTCTATGCAAAAATTGCAACCCCTGCGCCTACAGAAGTGCCAGAGGAACCGGCGGCTTAAATTTTTCTTATTGGAAATCTAAGAGAAAAGAGTTAAAACGGCTGAAAAATCATTTCGGCCGTTTTTTTTTGATGTCTTTCGGAGTAGTAATAAACCATTAATTCTACCGAAGAAAGAAACAAAGAGCAAGCGTGGTGAAACCCGAAAAAAGGAGAAACCTCCTATATAATGGATCGGTAACCATGAAAAATATAAGGTGTTTCTTGATGAAAGAAAATAATGAAACAAAAAGGAAAGATATAGAGGAAATACAGAGAAAATTATGTAATCGAACCGGAATAGAAATAATGGAGCAAAATCTTTAGATCATATATTGATCAGTATGCCACGGTATATAAATATAGAATATTTTATGGAATCTCTCAAGGGAAAAAAGATGATATTGGACCGATATGCCAGTCTAAAATATAAGTATGAAATGAGAAATTTCTGGTATCGATGGTATTATGTGAATACAGTCGGTCGAAATAAAAAGGTTATAGCAGAATATATAAGGAACCGATTAGAAGAAAGATAACAAGTTCGTATGATTTTATGAACCAGTTTACGGGGAAAAAACAATGAGCAGCCGCACACAAACGGCTGCCTCAAATCCTGTAAAAAAACAGGTTGTTTTGCAAAACCTGCTTTGTTTATACTTTGAACACCGAAGTGAATCGGTGCTTTTTACGATAAAAGCGAACACATTACGATATACCGTTATTTTTATATAATGGTATTCGTATGTGAACGCAATGGTGGGTCATCGGGGGATCGAACCCCGGACACCCTGATTAAGAGTCAGGTGCTCTGCCAGCTGAGCTAATAACCCGTTTGGAGCGATAGACGAGATTCGAACTCGCGACATCCACCTTGGCAAGGTGGCACTCTACCAGCTGAGTTACTACCGCATTTATAAAGAACGGGAATATAATATCATAGCGTAAAGATTTTGTAAAGTGTTTTTTTTGTAAAAAAAAATAAAAAAACTTGTTCATATTTTGTTTTTAATGTTATAATATAAATGTATTTATTTTTTTATGTATGGAGAAGATAAAAATGATTGAATTACGTAAAGTGAAAAATAAGAGGGATTTAAAAAAGTTTATAGAATTTCCGAATCAACTATATAGAGATAACCCTTATTATGTACCGCCGCTTTCATTGGATGAAAGGAATAATTTGGATCCGAAAAAAAATCCGGCCTATGCCTATTGTGACACAGAAATGTTTCTTGCTTATAAAAATGGAGTTCTTGCGGGAAGAATTTGTGCTCTGATTAATCATGCATATATAAAAAAATGGAATCGTAAGGCCATACGCTTTACTCGCTTTGATGTGATTGATGATCTTGAGGTATCGAAAGCTCTGCTTGGAAAAGTAGAAGAAATTGCAAGAGAAAACGGTTTAAATGAAGTTATCGGTCCCATTGGCTTTTGTGATCTTGACCGGCAGGGAATGCTTGTTGAGGGATTTGATGAATTAAGCATGTTTATTACTATTTATAACCATCCGTATTATGTAGAACATATGGAGCAACTGGGGTATCGAAAAGATGTTGACTGGTGTGAAAAACAAATTACCGCGCCGAAAACGTTGGATCCTAAAATAGAACGGATATCTCAGGCAATGCTGAAAAAATTAAGTCTGCAAGTAGTGCAATTTAAGAAAAAGAGGGATATTAAGCCTTATATTCCTGAAATATTCCGATTAGTCAACGATACATATAAAGATTTATATGGTGTGGTTCCGTTAACCGAGGAACAGATTCATTCTTATGTTGCGCAGTATTATCCGATTATCAATAAGGATTATCTTACGCTGATTACGGATAAAAATAATAGGGCGATAGGTTTTGGCCTTTGCAGCCCGTCTTTTTCAAAAGCAACACAAAAAAATAAAGGACATCTCTTTCCTTTTGGATGGATTCCTTTTATAAAAGCGATAAAGAATAACGATGTTATTGATTTGTATTTGATTGCCGTGGAAGAACAATATCAAGGCAAAGGTGTAAATGCAATTATATTAAGTTCCATAATTAAAAAAGCTATAGAAAACGGAGTAAAGCTTGCCGAAACTGGGCCGGAATTGGAATTAAACGATAAGGTACAAGCGCAATGGAAAGGTTTTGAGGTAAGAGAACATAAACGCCGCCGTTGTTTTCAAAAACAACTTGATTGAAATGTATAATAATTGATTTTAAGGGGAAAGATAATTCCGTAATCATAAAGGAGGAGTTATTTTATGCAGAGAAATGAAGCTATTTCGTGTACAATTCAGAATTGCAAACATCATTGTAAGAACGCCGATTATTGCACCCTTGCCCATATTAATATAGGAACGCATGAGACAAATCCAACGGTGATCGAATGTACCGATTGCCAATCTTTTGAATATTGCTGTAAGCAATAAAATTCTATTTTGTTTTGCAGTTTGAAAATGCGGTTTACGCATTTCCAAAAATAAAAATTTGAAAAAAGCGGCCTTGCTGAACATTAAGTCAAGCAGACCGCTTTTTTATATATGAGATTAACAAAATCACGGCGGTTAATTTTTTTTGATATAAAAATAAGTTTAAGTGTTGAATTTGTGTTTTTTGTATGATATAATATGCGAGGAATTCCTTGTTGTGAAAGGAATAGATTGAAACTCGTTGCTCGAAAAGAGCAGGCTTTTAACAGCAGTATTTTTTTCGGAGGCTTGCCTATGTTGGAGAAAAATCATTTTTCCGCCGCGGATATTTTTGAACAAGAGCAGACAAACGCGCAAGAGAAAAAAAGAAAATTAGCGCCATGGATGAGCAAGTTGATAAAAATTTCTGCTGTAATTCTTATTTTTGTGCTTTTTGCCGTATTTTTATCCAAGCAATATTCTTATGCTTATATGAGTCATGATGATTACGGCTATGCAACACTGAGTTATGTGTATTGGGAAGAGGGAATGTGGGGACAGAATTTTTCCATGAATCAGCTTGCCCATTATCTTACGGAACATTATAATCGGTGGGGGGGAAGAGTGCTTTGCTTTGCACAGGAAATTCTGCTGTTTAAAGCCGGAACCGATGCTATGCAGAATTTTCATGCATTCGTTCTTACGGGGATTTTTTTATTAGCCTTTTTATTTGCTTATCATGCTAAAAAAGTAAAAAATGCGTTTGTTGCGGCGGCCTTTACCTGCTTGCTGTTTGGCTTTTTAGGAAAAACGATGGCGATCACCGGCTTGTATTGGTATTCGGCTTCTATCGCCTATATGGTTCCGATTATTTATCTTTTCTTGGGTGCATGGTTGTTATATATTCTTTTGTTGGATAAAAATGAAAGAATTATTTCTGTTTCCAAGCTTATGATGCTTCCTTTTTCTTGCGTTCTTTTTTTCTTCGCCGGTTTTTCAATGGAACAAATCGGTATTTTTGCAGTGATCACCGCTGCGGCTATGATTGTGTATGCCAGCTTTTATCGGCGCAATCCGATAATTTTGCTTTATGGCGCGCCCGTGCTTTTAAGCGCTATAGCCGGCTGCCATATTATGCTTATGGCGGTGGGAAATAATTCTCGAAAAGATATGTATTCTGCCTATTATGCAAAGTCTTTTACCGGGCAGTTGCTGGAGAGTGCCCAAACAATTGTAAACACGGTATTTAAAACGGAAAACTTAGCTTTTATCGTTTTAATTGCCGTAATTGCAATACTGGCGGCATTCTTCATTCGAATGAGAAAGAAAAATGTACTTTCTCTTTTATGGTTGCTTTTTGTAACAGGATTGGCGGCAACTTCCGTGGGAATTTCCTTTGTAACGGATAAAGGACTCGCGACGACAGGCTTCTTCTGGTTTTATTTAATTATTGTTTCCGTTAATATTTCTATATGGCTTTTAGGGCAGAAAACAAAACAGGATTTCTTTTTGTGGGCGTTATTTTTAGGCGGAATTGCTTCTCAGGGAGCGTGTATTATATCGCCTATTTTCCCGGAAAGATGCATTCTTCCGTTCGCTCTTGTTTGGGTTTTAATCTCTGTTCGCGCGTTCTTGGAACTTTTAAGTATGTTGGAAAAACTGACACCTCTTCGAAGTGTTCTTGCGGTTTCCGCTTTTATGCTTCCGGTATTGGTAGTAGGCTGTATTGGGGCAGGAACAATTTTTGTGGGATTTCAGCAAAATAATCGTGTTCAGCAGTATAATCATCAGCGTCTTGTTTTGGAGGGAGAAAAATATGCGCAGCAGATACAAACCTCCGGACCGATTCCCTTAATGCGGCTAAAAGATGATAGCTATGCCGGCAGTACTCAGCCTTATGATCGGGACTTGATTAAGGATTGGATGAAAATCTATTATAAGCTTCCCACATGGCTTTCTTATGCTGACTTTGATTATGAAGAGTATGATGAAGATCGTTTGGATGAGTTGATTGAGGCGCTTGAAAAAGAACGTGAAAAAATTGAAACGTCCATTACGAAAAATAATACTTGACGTACCGGCAGGTTTGTTGTATAATGCACAAGCAATAGGGGAGTGGCTCAACGGTAGAGTAGTGGTCTCCAAAACCATTGGTTGCGTGTTCGAATCGCGTCTCCCCTGCCAAAATAAATCCGAGCTTTTATTACTTTTGTTGTAATAGGTTCGGATTTTTTGACGTTAAGATCTTTTTGCTGCGAGATGAGAAATAAAAAAATCAAAAGTTGACGGAGCTTAGCAAATCCGATAAAAATGTTGTTTGTAACAAAAAATTTATGAGGATTTCAAAACTTTTTGTTTTTAGACCGCACATTTTCAACAAAAAATCAAACGGTATTGACAGAAAAAGTATCTTGTGATAGCATAAGTACAATCTATTTTTTGAAGGAGTTCCTATGATATATGCGGATTATGCCTCAACAACGCCGTTGGATCCTGATGTGCTGAAGCAAATGGAACCGTATTTTTCTGCTTGCTTCGGTAACGGAAGCAGTGTGCACTCTTTGGGGCGCGAAGCCGCTGCCGCGGCGGAAAAAGCCAGAGAGCAAATTGCTCATGTGCTCGGTGCGGAAAAAAATGAAATCTATTTTACTTCCGGTGGTACGGAAAGTGACAACTGGGCTATTTGGGGCACAGCACAGGCAAATAAAACCAAAGGAAATCATATTATTACTTCTCAGATTGAGCATCACGCAGTTTTGAATTGCTGTAAGGCTCTTGAAAAAGAGGGCTTTGAGGTTACTTATTTGCCGGTAGACGCGCTTGGACGTGTAAAGATACGGGATCTAGAAAAGGCAATTACTTCGCAGACCATTTTAATTTCGATTATGGCGGCTAATAATGAAATCGGTACAAAGCAGCCGTTGGAGGAAATCGGGAATATTGCTGCGGAAAATGAAATCGCTTTTCACACCGATGCCGTTCAGGCTGTCGGGAACATGGAGATAGAGGTAAAAAAACAAAAAATAACGATGTTATCCCTTTCTGCGCATAAATTTTACGGACCGAAAGGAATCGGAGCGCTGTTTATCCGAAACGGTCAAAAAATACAAAATCTTATGTGCGGCGGTTCTCAGGAACGCGATAGGCGTCCGGGAACACTTAATATTCCGGGTATTGTAGGAATGGGATATGCATTGGAAAAACAATATGCCGATCGGGAGAAACGAAATTCTACCGCTCTTGCTGCCGCAAATTGCATCAAACAACAATTGTTTTCACAGCTTAGCGGTGTCACCTTGAATGGCGATCCTGAAAATCGACTGCCGGGGAATTTAAATTTCAGCTTTGAAGGTGTACAGGCCGAAAGTCTTTTGTTTTTGCTGGATTTATGCGGCATTGCCTGTTCCGCCGGCGCGGCTTGCTCCGCCGGCGCAATGAGCGCTTCACATGTGCTCATGGCAATAAAGCGGGATGAGAATTATGCAAAAAGCGCGTTGCGAATTACGTTAAGTCATCTTACTACTTTACAGGAGGCAGAACAGATCGCCGCGGCGATTGTGACAAATGTAAAAAAAATTCGAAAAGCTTCTATTTAAAAAAGCTGCTGAAAATTTCCAGCGGCTTTTTTGTTTTTTTGTGCCATAAAAAACATTTTTACGGAAATAATAGAGTTATAAATTTGAAAAAGGTGAAAGTATGGAAAGAGCCAGCAGTTATATCGGGACAGACATTTATTGCGGTGGAAAAATTATTGGTCAAATCACAGATTTTCTGATAGATGTTCCCCAAAAATGTATCAGCGGTATTACTTGTATAAGTAATACGGGAATTATAAGAAGCCGCTTTTTTGTTACTAAAGAAGGAATACGTCATCTTGACCGAAACGGTGTTGTGGTGGATAAAAGAAATATAAAATACAGGAGGGAATTTTATGAAGAATATGCTAAAAGCGGGTTTGGCATTTCTCGGGATGCTGATTTTTTTACCGGCAGCGTCGGTGATATTTATTTTGACCCTTCTACACTTGATATTTCCAGCGTAAGTGTCAAACGGGGATTTTTGGATGATTTGATTTTTGGACGCGATATTGTTGATATTCATGACATTTCCATGACCGATAAGGGTCTTATTATAATAAACAGAGAATAGGAGGTAAAAAAATGAAAGCGATAGGAACCGGCGTAATGGTTGCAGCCGGAATGGCTGCGGGAATGGTTGCGGGGGCATATTTGGCAATGAATAAACCTTGCATCCGTAAAATTTACCGCTATGGCAAAAGAGCGGCAAAGCAAATGCTGAATATGTAAGCATAAACAGGGGCATTGCCCCTTACATAGGGGAGGCTTTATATAATGGGCATGATAAAACGTATTGCACTTTTTGTTCTTGCAGCCGTTTTGATAACGGTTTTTCTTCTGTATTTTGGAAACACGCTGATTGAAGTATTTACACCTATTCTGATTGCTGCGATTCAGGCGTATCTTTTTCTGCCTTTTATTAAGCCTCTTGAAAAACGTACAAATCGAAGTTTGGCAATTATTTTGGGATTTGCAATCCTTACTGTAGTGAACGTTGCGGCTATTGTTATTCTGGTACCCGTATTTATCGAACAAATACAGGAGTTTTCTGTTGTCGTTCCGGAATATCTTACCAATATTAATACAATAATTCAGCATTATATGCAACCGGTGTCTTCTTTGGGAATTCATCTTGAAAACATTACTTTTACGCAAAACATTGTAAAGGGAATAGAGGAAAAACTTTCTTCTTTCTCACCCGGAGTGATCCTTTCGGTTATTACAACTTCTTTTTTGATTCCAGTTATTATGTATTATATGCTGAAGGATCGGGAAAAAATTAAGCGAATTATGCTTTTTATAATGCCCGGAAACATTCGCACGCCTGCGTTTTTCATGTTTAAGAATATTAACCGTCAGCTGCGGGATTATGTTATGGGTGAATTTACGATTATTCTTCTGGTCAGTGCTTTAATGGCGCTGGCGCTGGCTTTATTTGGTTTTAATTATTGGTTGATTTTGGGCATTCTTATGGGAATCTTTAATATCATTCCTTATATCGGACCGGTGTTGGGCAGTATTCCTATTTTATTGGTTGCGGCAGTTTCCGGTTGGAACCGTTTCTGGCTGGCACTTATTTTGATTGTTGTTGTTCAGCAGATTGATAACCTAATTATTCAGCCTCATATTATAGCCAGCAGCGTAAAAATTCATCCGGTTATAGTTTTAATGTGTGTTATTGCGGGGAACAGTATAGGAAACTTAATCGGAATGGTACTTGCTATACCGGTTTATATTATTTTACGTATTATGTTTAAGGAATTTTACAAATATTTCACGGAACGAAAACGGAAATTTCCACAATTAACGCGAATATAGACTTGATTTGTATGGCAAAATATACTATAATTATATTAAATAATTTATAAGGAGGCTTTATATGGCAAATATCAATGATACGATGAAGTACAGCCGCCCTTCGGAAAACGCACAAATTAAAGATATTCTTTTAAACGTGTACGCCGCATTGCAGGAAAAAGGCTATGATCCCGTAAATCAAATTGTAGGCTATATTCTTTCAGGGGATCCCACCTATATAACTGGGTATAATAATGCCCGTAACTTGATACGCAGGGTAGAAAGAGATGAAATACTGGAAGAATTAGTAAAAAATTATATTGAGAATTGCTGATGAATTATTTAGCGCTTGATATTGGGGATAAAAGAATCGGTATTGCCATGAGTATTACCGGGATTTTTGCTACGGGATTGGAGACTTATGCGCGTACTTCTCTTAAAAATGACGTTTTACATATTTTAAATCTTGTAAGAGCATATCATGTGGATATTATTGTTGTCGGGTTGCCGAAACATTTGAACGGTCAAGAACACGCACAGGCGGAAAAAAACGAAGAACTTTGTAACGCTCTTCGTGCGGAAAACTGTCAAATTGCGTACATGGATGAACGGCTGACTTCGGCAGCAGCGGAAAAAGCAATGTTGGAAGCGGATCTTTCAAGAAAAAAAAGGAAGCAGAATATTGACAAATTGGCGGCCGTTATTATTTTGCAGGATTATTTGGATCATATGAATCATGAAAAAGGAATTTTGTAATTATGGATGAAATAACAGAAAATATCATTGTAACTTTAGTGGATGAAAATGATGAGAGTTTTGACGCGGAGCTGCTTGACAGTATTCAGTATGACGGTCATATCTATAATTTGTTTATTCCTGTAGAAGAAAAGGACAAAGAAGAACCTCAGGTAATTATTTTAGAGTATAGGGAAGAAGGAGAAGATATTATTTTACTTCCGATAGAAAACGAGGTGCTTCTTGATGAAATCTGGCAGGCATATAATGAGCTTGATCAAGAGGATGAATGATTTTGCTGTCAGTTTTATAAAAAATAAAGGATTTTTTCGTCTTTTGCAGAATTACTATTATAGGAGTAATGTGCAAAAGATTTTTTTAAGGCGGTTTTATGAGAACAGAAACTGAAAAATATGAACTGCAATATCTTTCCCCGTACGCGGCAAAAGCTTGCGAGAGCAGAGGCAGAGAAAAGCCGGAGGAAGACTGCTGTCTTCGTACCGTTTATCAGAGGGATCGTGACAGAATTATTTATTGTAAATCTTTTCGGCGATTAAAACATAAAACGCAGGTGTTTCTTTCTCCCGAGGGGGATCATTACCGTACCAGACTTACGCATACACTTGAGGTCAGCCAAATAGCGCGGACGGCGGCAAGAGCGTTGAAGCTGAATGAAGATCTTACCGAGGCAATTGCTATGGGCCATGATATCGGACACACGCCGTTTGGTCACGCGGGTGAAAGAGTTTTAAATGAGATATGTTCCTTGGGATTCCGTCATAATGAGCAAAGCCGCAGAGTAGTAGAAAAACTGGAAAACGGTACGGGACTCAACTTGACTTGGGAAGTACGCGACGGAATAGAGAATCATACCAGCCGCTCAAAGCCGGCTACTCTTGAGGGACAGCTCGTATCCTATGCCGACAGAATCGCTTACATAAATCATGATATTGACGATGCCATACGTGCAGGAATCCTTACCGAGGCAGATTTACCCTTTCGTTCCAATATGATGTTGGGAACCACTCATTCAGCCAGAATCAACACTTTAATTACCGATCTGGTAAAAAACAGCATGGATCAGCAGATAATTTCCATGTCAGCAGAAATTTATGAAGTCATGAATGAACTGCGAGATTACATGTTTCAAAATATTTATCATATTAAAAGTTCCGCTAAAACAGAAGAACTGAAGGCCGAAGGAATTATCAGGAACTTGTTTGCAGCTTATAGCAACGATCCCTCGCTTTTACCGCAAAGTATGCAGCCGGCGTTAAAGGAATACGGTACGGAACGAGCCGTATGCGATTATATCGCCGGAATGACGGATCGATATGCGTTAAAAGAATATCAAAAACTTTTTATTCCTCGGTCATGGCAGGAGAATTAGACTAAAGGACGATAATAAATGGCAAGAATTCCGGAAGAATTTATTGACAGTTTGATAGATAAAGTAGATATTGTAGATGTAGTATCGGATTATGTTTCTTTAAAAAAATCAGGGAATCGATATGTGGGACTGTGCCCGTTCCATAACGAAAAAACGGCTTCTTTTACCGTTGACGGTCAAAAACAGATGTTTTATTGTTTTGGTTGTCATGTGGGTGGAAATGTTATTGGTTTTTTGGAGAAAAAAGAGAATCTTTCTTTTTATGAAACAATAGAAGAACTTGCAAGGCGGGCGAATGTTCCTATGCCGGCTACGGCCGGAAGCGGTCCGGTATTATCACGAGATACGAAAAATAAAATTTATGAAGCAAACCGTGAAGCCGGCCGGTTTTATTTTAATATGCTTTTTGAGCCCCAAGGAGCAGAGGGACTTGCTTATTTACAGGGGCGGGGAATTACGGAAAATATTATTCGTCGTTTTGGTTTGGGCTATGCTCCGGATTCACGGGATATCCTGGTAAATCATTTAAAAAGCAAGGGCTTTGACGAGGAAATCATCGTAACTGCGGGACTTGCGAGAAAAAATGAATTTGGTATACGGGATAATTTTCGAACAAGAGTGATGTTTCCCATTATCTCGCCTTCCGGGGAAGTTTTGGGCTTTGGAGGAAGAGTGCTGGATCATTCTCTCCCCAAATATTTAAATACCGGAGACACACCGGTCTTTAATAAAAGAAAAAATCTTTACGCGCTGAATCTTTTAAAGAAAAACAATCGCGGCCGAGCGATTATCGGAGAAGGCTATATGGATGTTATTGCATTGAATATGGCTGGTTTTGATTATGGAGTGGCCTCTCTGGGAACGGCGGTCACACCGGAGCAAGTTAAATTGCTAAAACGGTATGCACAGGAAATTTACATATGTTATGACGGTGATTCCGCGGGGATCAGCGCTACACACAAGGTAATTGATTTGATGAAGGCCGAGGGGTTGAAACCGCGCGTTATTTCTCTTCCGTTGGGGATAGATCCCGATGAATATATCAAAGCATATGGAGCGGAAAGCTTTGCCGATATGATGAAAAAAGCGCAGACTTCTATTGAATATCTGATGGCTGAGATTATGGAAAAATGCGATATGACTTCGGAGCAGGGCCGGGCGGAATTTGCGCAAAAAGCTACGGCAGTGGTTGAAAAATATGCGTTTGACAGTATTGAAGCTGAAATGTATCTGAAACGCATTCATACTGTCAGCGGATTTTCGATGGAGGCTCTTTATAGCAGCCTTGACAAAATTCTCGAACAAACCCCTGAAAATGACAAAATTTCTTATGGGCTTCTGAATAAATTCGAATCTGTTACCGAAAGAGCGGTAGTTGCGGTTATAATGGAGTATCCTGATTTGATCGCATACGCCCGGGACAAGCTCAGGGATGAATATTTTACCAATACGGCCTATTTAAAAGTTTTCCAATATTTGTGCCAAAATAATAAAAAAATATCGTCTATGGAACTACTGCGTGCTTTTGAAGGGGACGAGCCATGTTGTACGGCCGTTTCAGCGGTAGCTATAGAGAACAATGTTTTTGGCGATCCTGCGGTGTTTTTAAAAGATTGTTGTTTAAAAATGCGGATGGATTTTTTACAAATAAAACGCGGTGAATTAAAAAAAAGACTGGAGGAACCTACAGCAGAAGCAGAGAAAAAAATTGCCATAGCCGGAGAAATTGCCGCTTTGGATGCACAAATAAAAAAATTGCGCAGTGAATTTTAGGAGGAGATTCTATGAGCGAAAAAGAAATGGAATTTAGCGATCAGCTCCTTGAAAAAATGAGCGAGATCAAAAAGAAGATTAAAGACGGTGTTATCAAAAATACGATGACGTATACCGAAGTAATCGATATATTAGACGGAATTGAATATGATGTAGATCAAATAGAAAAAATATTTGATATGTTGGAAGGAATGGGAATAAAAATCCAAAGTGATGTGGACCCAAACCTGGAAAATATTATTGATGCCATTCCTGAATCGGAAGCTCATATGGTAGTGCTGAATGACAGTGTAAGTGTGGATGATCCGGTTCGGATGTATTTAAAGGAAATGGGAAAAGTTCCCCTGCTTTCGGCTGATGAGGAAATTGAAATTGCCCGGCAGGTAGAAGCAGGCAATGAGCAGGCCAGAGAAAAACTTGCCGAAGCCAATTTAAGATTGGTGGTAAGTATTGCAAAGCGTTATGTAGGGCGCGGCATGCTGTTTTTGGATTTAATTCAAGAGGGTAATTTAGGTTTGATTAAAGCTGTGGAAAAGTTTGATTATACCAAGGGTTATAAGTTTTCCACTTATGCTACTTGGTGGATCCGTCAAGCGATTACCAGAGCAATTGCCGATCAGGCGCGTACGATTCGTATTCCGGTACATATGGTGGAAACGATTCATAAGCTTTCTCGGGTAAAACGTCAACTGGTGCAATCACTGGGACGTGATCCTTCCCCGGATGAGATTGCCGAAGCTATGGACGTTTCGGTGGAACGCGTTCGGGAAATTATAAAAATCGCCCAGGATCCGGTTTCATTGGAAACACCGATCGGCGAGGAGGAAGACAGCCATTTGGGAGATTTTATTCCGGATGATGATATTCCTTTGCCTTCGGATGCCGCTGCTGCTACGCTTTTGAAAGAGCAATTGATGCAAGTGCTCAGTACACTGACACCTCGAGAGGAAAAAGTACTGCGCCTTCGGTTCGGAATTGATGACGGGCGTCAGCGTACTTTGGAGGAAGTGGGTAAGGAGTTTAATGTTACCCGTGAACGAATTCGGCAAATTGAAGCCAAGGCTTTGCGAAAACTCCGGCATCCAAGCCGCAGCCGCAAGCTGAGGGATTATCTTGAGTAATTTGCAGCTTACCCCCAGACAAGAGGCTATTGTAGAGCTTTTAGAAAAAAATAAAACAGTGGCTGATATTGGCTGTGATCACGGACTTTTAAGCGTATATATCGCTCAGACCGGATTGGCGGAACATGTCTATGCTACGGACATTTCAGCAAATTCTTTACAAAAAGCGAAAAAATTAGCTTCTGAAAACAATATAAAACTTGACTTTTTCGTTTGCGATGGTTTTTCAGGGCTTCCCCTTACGCCTTCGGCGGCAGTAATTTCCGGGTTGGGCGGGGACGTGATTGCACGGATTATCGCGCATCCAAGGGCAAAAACCAAGCTGATTTTGCAGCCGATGAAAGATTCTCATGTGCTTTTTCAAGCTTTGCAAAAAAACGGATTTTTTATTGATAAAGAGGTCATTGTAAAAGAAAACCGTCGATTCTATGAAGTAATTCGGGCATATCCGGGGAAAATGGAACCTTTTGATTTTACTCTGCCGCCTCGGGGAACCTTAACAATGAATAAAGATGCCTACGCGTATTTTCAGCATCGATTGAAAATTCTTTCAAGAGCCGCGCGAGAGGCGGAGAAGTCTGAAAAAGCCCAAAAACGAGCGGAAGAGCTGAATAGGCAAATACAAAAGATTCAGGAGGTGCTGAAAAATGCCGCGGATTTTTGATATTGTAAAGCTGATTGAACAAACGGCAAAACCGGGTTATGCGTATGAATGGGATAACTGCGGTTTTATGGCGGGAGATTTACAGGAGCAAACGGAACGGATTTTGGTTGCGCTGGATATTACAAAAGATGTTGTTCTTGAGGCGAAAGTGAAGGGGTGCGGGTTAATTGTTTCTCATCATCCCTTGATATTTAAACCGATACGTACGGCCTCGGTGAATACCTTTGAAGGAGAAATTCTCTCATTACTGTATCAAAATAAAATAGCGCTCTACTGCGCGCATACTTCCTTGGATATTGCGCCGGATGGGGTAAATGATGCGTTTTGTGATACGCTGAAATTACGGAATGTTCGATTGCTGTCACCGTTTCAGGCTTGCGGCGATACGGTAGCCTGCGCAAGATTGGGAAATTTACCGGAAAGAATGGATATGGCAATGCTGCTTCAACATATCCGCGGAACCACCGGAGCACCGCGTCTTTTATATGGCGGATTGGAAAAAAAGAGCTTTGAAACCGCGGCAGTTTGTACGGGCGCGGGAGAGGAGTTTGCTTTTGAAGCCGCCAATGAAGGGGCAGATGTTTTTATTACAGGAGAAATAAAGTATCATACGGCATTGGAATTAAGACGTAGAGATATCGCGTTTGTTGCCGCGGGACATTTTTACACGGAACGTCCGATTGTTCAATGGTTTGCCCGGCGTTTACAAAAACAGCTTGATATGTTACAATATTCAAGTACGGTTTATCCTGCACAAACGCATACTGACCCGTTTGACAATGAAGGAGGGGTTTATTTATGACGGAACAAATAAAAAATTTATTGGCATATCAGCAGGCAGATCTTGCCGTGGATGCTGCGGAAAAAACAGTAAAAACAAGTGATGAGAGAAAAAAAGCCACGATTATGAAACAGCGTTATGAGCTGGCGGTGGAAGAACGAAAAAAATTGCTGGCAAAAAAAGATAAAATGGAAAAAGAAATTGAGCTGATGGCGAGTGAAGTTGAAAAACTAAACGGCCTCGCGCAGATTAATAGGGCACAGGATGCGCCGGAAGATACCGAAGCCATTAAAAAACTTATAGCGGATATCGATAAATTATTGAATTCTTTGCGTAAAGCGGAGGGAAAACTAAAGGAAATCAACATTGCCGTGGAAACGGATGAAAAAAAGATTAATGAATATGCGGCAGTTGCGAATAAAGCAAGAGATGAATTTAATGTAAATAAAGAGGCTTATGAAAAACTGCTGGAAAAGGCTAAACCGGAAATTGACCGTTGCAAAGCCGAGCGTGAGCAATTAAAGACAGCGGTGGAACCCGCGCTTTTACATAAATATATGAGTTTAAAGAAGAATAAAATTGTTCCTACAGCACCGATTCACGATAGCCGCTGCGGCGGATGTCATATGGAAATGCCGTCATTTACCGTTTCCAATGCTGCAAAAAACGGGTATTGCGAATGTGAAAATTGTGGCCGCATCGTCTATATAGAATAATTGATTTGATTTGAGCAGGCCGGATGACCGCGGTGAAAATACGAGGAAAGTCCGAGCTCCACAGAGCAGGGCGCCGGATAACGTCCGGTGGAGGCGACTCCAAGGAAAGTGCAACAGAGAGATACCGCCGGCTTTTGCCAGTAAGGGTGGAAAGGTGAGGTAAGAGCTCACCGGCTGCTATGGCGACACTGCAGTCCTGTAAACCCCGTCCGGAGCAAGATTGATAGCGGAACTTTTAACGGCTGCTCGCCGGTTCCCATGTAATCGCTTAAGTTTTTCGGTAACGGAAAAAATAGATAGATGGTCATCTAAGACAGAACTCGGCTTATAGACCTGTCTCAAATTCATAATACAGGGAGAAGTGATTTTTTTCATTTCTCCCTTATTCTTTTTTGGAAAGCTTATGCATATGCTTTTGTTGTAAGGAGGGACAACTTATGGATAAGCTGAAACAAATCCTTCCGCCGTACGTAAAAAACGCTGTGGAACGGCTGAACAGCAATCAGCTTGCGCAACTTACGGAAATTCGGCTGCGGATAGGAAAACCCGTTTATTTTTATATTAACGGAATTGAATACGCTGTAAATGAGTATGGAATCAGCAAGTATGACGGCATTCTTTTTTCAAAAACAGATGCCGCGGAAATGTGGCGGCGCCTATGTGAAGGAGCTCCGTATAGCTGTACGGAAAGACAACGGCAGGGATATATTACCGTTGAGGGAAACCGGATAGGCTTTTGCGGTGAGTTTGCCTTTGTAGAAGGAACGATTAAGCATATAGATGTCATCTCTTCTTTCTGCGTCCGCATAGCCCATCAAGTTAAAGGCTGCGGCAATAAAGTATATAAGTATCTTTTTGAAAATAACCGGCCGATAGATACTTTGATTGTTTCTCCTCCCGGCTGCGGCAAGACTACGCTGCTTCGTGATATTGCCAGATTGCTTTCCGCTGACGGATTTAATGTTGCCATAGCTGATGAACGCGATGAAATTGCCGCTATGACCGGAGGAATTTCTTTGCTTGATGTAGGAAAACGAACGGATATTTTCAGCGGCTGTTCCAAAGCAACGGCCATTCAAAATATGGTGCGCGCGATTCGGCCGGACATAATTATTGCCGATGAACTTGGAACCGCGGAAGACGCCGCGGCCGTTCAAAAAGCAATGACAGAGGGCGTAACCGTAATTTCCACAGCACACGGAAATTGTCCGGAACGTGTTGCCCGGCGTTTATCGCTTGCGTTTGAACGGTATATTGTGTTGGATAAATCTTTTGGGGTAGGCACTGTGAGCGGCGTCTACGGAAGAGATATGAAACGAACGGAGAGTTTTTCATTATGCTGTTAAGAGTAATAAGCGCGGGCGTCATTTGCTTGGGCGCATGGTATCTGGGAATGGAGTATTCTTTTATTATTCGTCATAGAATTCGCATTGTAACGGATTTTATGGCGCTGGCGGCAGGGTTTAAAAGCGCGGTAAAATATTCGGGGAAAAATATGTACGATTATTTTCAAACCGTACATACCGGAGCAGCAAAAAATTTCTGCGCTTTTGCCTGCGAAAATCGGGGCAAGGGACTTGCTTATATTTTTCAGCATTACGAAAGCGGGAATGTGGTGGAAAGTAATTGCATGGAATTGCTGAAACAGAATTTTCTGTTTACCGAAAGCAGCAGTGATATTGAAGGTATTTCTTTACTGCTGGAGGAAGTTTATGAGGCGCTTGCAGCATACAGAAAATCATTAGAGGAGGAATACCGCGGAAAGATCAAGACAGCGCCGTCTATTGCCCTGATCCTTGGATTGTTTGCTGCGGTACTGATTATATGAGTATTGATATCATTTTTAAAATTGCGGCGATAGGAATTTTAGTTACCGTACTGAACCAGCTTTTGACGCGCTGGGGACGCGAGGATATCGCCATGGTAACCACCATTGCCGGATTAATCGTGGTACTTTTGATGGCAGTGGATATGGTTGGTGATTTCTTCTCAACGATTAAGAATGTTTTTCAGTTTTAATTATGGAAAATATCTTTTTTATTCTGTTGTTTTGTATCGCTTGCGCGTTTATCATTGCTATGATACGAAAACAAATGCCGGATTTTGCCTTAATCGCATCGCTGTGCGCAGGCTGTGTTTTATTCTTTTATATTATCGGTGATGTTACCGCAGTAGTCAGTCATATTACCGCTTGGAGTCAAAAGGCAAATATCAATGGGCAATGGATTACTTCCATTATAAAAATATGCGGTATTGCTTTTATCGGCCAATGGGGGATACAATTTTGCCGGGACGCGGGAGAAAATTCATTGGCAGATAAACTTGAAACGGCCGTAAAGATATCGGTATTTATTTTGTGTATACCATATGTGAACCAGCTGTTTGATCTGGCGTTGAGGATAGAATGAAGAAAATACTTTTTATATTCATTATTTTCATTGTTGTCAGCATAAGTGTTTTTGCTGTATATGATGAACAGAGTATTGATACACAGGCATTGGAAGAAAGTCTTTCAGATACGGAATATTATAATCCTTACGGAAGTATTGCAGAACTGATTCGGGCAATACTGGAAAATCGATTGAATATTGACGGAGTAAATATTTTAGATAATATTCTCCAAATTCTTTTCTCCGGTGTAAAAGCAGCAATTCCTACTTTAGCTTCTCTTTTATGTATTACCATTCTTCTTTCCGTAATAGAAAATTTAAAAATCATAAGCGGAAAGACAGAGGAGATCGCTATGCTGGGCGGAAGAATTATCTTTTGTATTATTCTTTTTACCGCTTTTTTCGGAAATATTCATAATGCTAAGGAAGGCCTGAACAGTATTTCCGCATTCGCACAAACACTGATGCCTATTATTATTACTTTGCTGGCTGCCTGCGGTGCGCAGGGAAGCGCTTCTGCTATGGCGCCTTCCATGGCGTTGCTTTCTTCAACGCTGATCGGAATAACCGTAAATATTCTTTTTCCTATTATTATAGCGGCCTGCGCGGTTTCGGCGGTAAACAGCGTTCTTCCCGGAAGCAAGCTCAGCGGTGTAGCGGACATGTTCAAAAGTATTGCGTCATGGCTGATGGGTGGATTGTTTACAGTGCTTTCCGCGGTCATTGCGATCCAAGGAATGACGGCCGGTGCCAGCGACGGCATATCGATCAAAAGCATTAAATACGCCATTAATTCTTCCGTACCGATTATCGGGGGGTCAGTAAGTGAAAGTCTTACGATGGTGCTGGCAAGCGGTATCTATTTAAAAAGCGCGGCAGGGATCGGCGGAATTATTGTTATCGCGGGAATTCTTCTTTTACCGGTGCTGAATATCTGCGGCTTTATTCTTTTGCTGAAATGCTTTAATGCCTGCGTATCTCCTTTTAGTGACAATTTTATCACGAATTGCGTAAAAAATGTTTGTGATTGCTTAAAACTGGTTGTCGTTGCGTTATTTGGTGTAGGCGTGCTTTATTTTATTTATCTGGGAATTTTAATCGGAGCAGGGAGTAGTTTATTATGACGGAATGGATAAAAAGCTATATTTGCTCTGTTACGGGAATAGCGATTATATCGCTGATTGTTGATTGTGTTCTTCCGGAAGGAAATGTTCGTAAATACGCGCGTTTTGCCTGCGCGCTGATTTTAAGTTTATGCATCATTTCTCCGTTGCTGGATTGGAAGCCGGAAACTTCTTTTTCTGTTTCGGAAAATGAACAGTTCTTTGTAGATTATACGCAAGCGGTGGAAAAGACAGTTCACGGAATATACGGCTTTGAAAACGCGCAGGTGAGTGTTTCCCAAGATAATGGAAAAATTCAGGAAATTCACATTACTCTTTCAGACAGCAAGCTGATTGAAAAAGCACAGCAAGCAGCTATGGAAGAATATTTGCGTAATACGCTTAGCGCCATATACGGCATCGAAAAAGAAAATATATCGATCAAGGAGTAAAAAAGATGAAGGAATTATTGACAAAAATCAAGGAATCCAAAAAGCTTAAAGTGATTGTTGTAATGATGCTTTGTGCTTTGACAGCAATTATATATTTTTTGCCTGATGAGAATGATAATAGGAATAAAACCAGTGATGTCGTCATATCTAATAATAGCGAAGATCATTCATCCAAAGAAGAGAAATTGGAAGAGGTTTTAAGCAACATTAAGGGTGCGGGAAAGGTAAGCGTTATGATAACCTATCAAAGCAGCAGTGAGGTGGTAACGGCAAGCAGCACAGAAACACAAACCAGTACGGTGATTGAAAAATCAGAAAACGGAGGAACCAGGGAATCAGAAACAATTGTAGAAAATAAGTCGCCGGTGACGGTTGGCTCAGGCAGCGGCGAAAATGCGCTTGTAGTGGTAGAAAAAGAGCCGGAGATTAAGGGGGTGATTGTGGTAGCCGAGGGCGCGGAAAATATAACAGTAAAACTGAATTTACAAAAGGCCGTGGAAACGGTGCTTCAGGTATCACCTTCACAGGTAGAAATATTTGCAATGAATTAAGGAGAGATAAATTATGTTCAAAATCAGCAGAAAAACAATTGTAATATCCGCAATGGTCGTTCTTCTTTTAGTTACGGGACTATTGAATTGGAAGTATGTAATTTCCAATAAAGATAACAGCGATCAGACTTCCGTTCCCGGACAGGCGGACGGGGAAGAAGTTGAAACATCCAATTTCTTTACGACTTATAAAAGTGAACGCCTTGCCAACCGCGAGGATGAGATTACTTATTTAGAGAGCGTTATTAATAATAGCAACACCGACCAAACAACCTTGAATGAGGCTCAACAGATGAAGATGGAGATCGTTGCTAACATGGAGCTGGAGAGTACCATTGAAGGATTATTGGTAGCCAAAGGCTTTGAAGATGCCATCGTAACTTTTGGAACAACTTCAGTGAATATCGTTGTAAAAGATACCGAGCTTACACAGGCGAAAGTTGCCCAGATATTAGATGTTGTGACTACCGAAACACAGTATACGGCCGGTGAAGTAAAGGTAATACAGGCAAATTGATAAAAATTCGGCTTGCCCGATGGGGAAGCCGAATTTTTTAATATCTGTACTTTTTATAAGAAAAAGATAAAAACCGCTATAAAATAGCGGTTTTTCTGTTCATTTCGGCCTTATAACGCGCGGGTAACCTTCCCCGAACGCAGACAACGAGTGCAAACACAAATTTGCTTGGGAGCACCGTCGACAATAGCTCTTACTTTTTGAACATTAGGTGCCCAGTATGTTCTTGAACGACGGTTTGAGTGGCTTACCTTGTTCCCCGACATAACACCTTTTTGACAAATCTCGCAATACTTTGCCATAATGCGACACCTCCTTTGGGGATAATAAAAATTTTGGAGTACTGCTCTTTGGTGTGCGCGAAGGGACTCGAACCCCCGACCTACTGGTTCGTAGCCAGTTACTCTATCCAGCTGAGCTACGCGCACATAATTTTAACAACGGTGATAGTATATATCAACCGCGTTTTTTTGTCAAACATTTTCTGTAAAAAAGTTTTTGTTTATTTTATAGGTGATTTATGATAATATAAAATAGATAAAAAATTACGGTAACTTACAGAATAGCTTTAATTTTTTATCACCGCACTTTCACATAAGTGTTGTATTATGAAAAAAACGGAAGAGGGGGATATTATGGCAAGAGTTCTTATTGTTGATGATGAGGAAAACATTCGTGAAGGATTGCGTGAGTACGCGGAATTTGAGGGACATACGGTAACCGAGGCCGTGGACGGGATGGACGCGGTAAATAAGTGCAAAAATAATGATTTTGATGTGATTATTATGGACATCATGATGCCGCGTTTGGATGGTTTTTCAGCTTGCAAGGAAATTCGAAAGATTAAAGATATTCCGGTATTGATGCTTTCCGCCAGAGGAGAAGAATACGATAAACTTTTTGGCTTTGAATTAGGAATTGATGATTATGTGGTAAAACCGTTTTCGCCCAAAGAAGTAATGGCCAGAATCAATGTGATCATCTCCCGGCGTGAAAACAGCAATAAAACAAATGAAAACAAACATATCGTGATCAAGGGTATAGATATTGATGTTTCTGCCAGAAAAGTATATATTGACGGAACACGGATCGATCTTACGCCGAAGGAATATGATTTATTGATGTTTATGATAAAGAATAAAAATATTGCCTTATCCAGGAATCAGCTGCTTTCTGAGGTTTGGGGATATGAATTCTTTGGCGATGACCGAACAGTGGATACGCATATTAAAATGCTTCGAAACAGCATTGGTCCGTATCGGGATTTGATCTCAACGGTTCGAGGGGTAGGATACATTTTTGAAACAGAAAAATAGACTTAACGGTGTAAAATTTAAAATGTGGGAATACTTTTGCATATTTGCCGTTCTTCTTTTGGTAGTAATATGGCTGCTGCAAGTAGTATTCCTGCAATACTTTTATATAGGCGCCATGGCAAAGGAAACCTTAAGCAATGCCAGAGAGTTGGTGCGTTTATATAAAGAAGATGAACTGAATGAAGAATCTGTGCGGGATAATGCCTATAAAAATAATCTTTCTATTGTAATTACAGATAAAAACGGAAACGTTGTCAGTGCCAGCGACGCCATGGGAGTGATGGACCCCAGCAGTGTAATACGTTTGAATATGTATGGGCAGAGCATCGGAAATTTGAAAGAAGCAATTGCGCAAAGTTCTCACGGAGAAGTCTATTATCGGTTGGAGAACAGTGATACTAAAAGCAAAATTTTATTTTATGCCGCTTTTACGGAAGAAGGGGTAGAACCCGGCGGTTCATATATTTATGTAATGTCGCAAATAGAGCCCATTGATTCTGTGGTATCCGTTATGCAGGTACAGTTCGTAATTATTACAATTATTTCTCTTGTGATAGCGCTTTCCTTTGCTTATTTAATTGCGTTAAAATTTTCACATCCTTTGGAACAATTGACGAAATCAGCCAGAGAACTGGCGCTTGGAAATACGGATGTGAAATTTAAAACCGATGAAGCCTTTGGAGAAATTGCCGAACTTTCCAATACGTTAAACTACGCGGCCGGTGAAATTACAAAATCCAATCAACTTCGCCGGGAATTGATGGCTAATGTTTCTCATGACCTTCGTACGCCGCTGACAATGATAAAAATGTATGCGGAAATGATTCGGGATATTTCGGGAGATAATAAAGAAAAACGTGAAAAAAATCTGAAAATTATTATTGATGAAACCGATCGTTTGTCACTTTTGGTCAATGATATTCTGGATCTTTCAAAAATTGAATCGTCTACACAGTCATTGGAAATTACGGCCTTTGATATCGTTCAAACCATAAAAAACATTCTGGAACGTTTTTCCGTAATGACCGAGCAGGGATATGTTTTTGCTGTTGAATGTCCCGAATCGATGATGGTTTTAGGTGATGTAAGCAGAATTCAGCAAGTGCTTTATAATTTGCTCGGTAACGCGATAAATTATACGGGAGAAGATAAGAAAGTAACGATTCGTGTATCACAGAAAGCTAAAGTAGCCAGAATAGAAATTATTGATACAGGCAACGGTATTCCCAAGGAAGAACTTGCAAATGTGTGGGACAGATATTATCGCGCAAAAACACACATACGGTCTAAGATCGGCACAGGATTGGGTCTTTCTATCGTAAAATCTATATTGATTGCGCATAATGCGGATTTCGGTATTGAAAGCACTTTAGGGGTTGGTTCTGATTTTTGGTTTGAATTAAAAATTCCTGATTTTTCCGGTCATAAAAAAATGCTTTCAGCAAACAATAATACCGTGGCTGATGAAGAAAGCAATGCGCTTTCAAAAAATCAGAACACAAAAAATCAATAACGGTAATACGTTTAAAATATATGGAGGACATTATGGCTAAAATGTCAGAAGCTTTAAAGCAGGAAATCGCTCGAGAGCTGGGTGTATATGATACAGTTAAAAATTCAGGCTGGGGCGAGGTATCGTCTCGTGACTGTGGTCATATGGTAACAAAGGCGATTGAAATTGCGAATAGAAACTTTAAGTAAGCTTTAATGAGTAAAAAAGGGAGATCTTATGATTTCCCTTTTTATGTATATCTGTTTGTCTCCCCGCATATTTTCTATCGGGAGGGATTTTTATGTACAGTAAAGGAAATTATATTTTTTATAAGGAACCGATGAATCTGCGGGAAAAACCTAATGCCTCTTCTAAGCTTATAGCCATTGTTCCGCAGGGAATGTGCGTTACGGTAGAAGAAATAAAGGATAATTGGGGGAAAATACAGTATGAAGGAAAGAAAGGATGGTGCTGTATCAGCGAGTGTTTTGCTAAAAAAGTATGCGCTTGTGAGATGCATGACTGCTGTTATTATGAAAGATACCGGGAAATTGAAGAAAAATATAGGCAGCTTTTAAAAAGCTTTGATAAGATCAAAGAGATATTAAAATAATAAATATTGCGAAAATATTACATATATGTTATAATACCAAGTGAAAATTTGTTTTTGGAGTCGTTGTTATGGGAGAGCGCAAAATCAAAAACTATCATCTGCGGTATGCACGTTCCTATCTGTCAATATTACTGTCTATTGCGGTGATTGTTTTTTTATGCGTTTATGCTGTAATTATTTTTGTTCCGCGACAGCCGGCACAAGAATTACAGCCATCTTCTCTGCCTACAGAGGAGCCTCTGATTACAAATCGAGTAAAAATTCAATTGGCCGGCGATATTGTTTTAAACAATACGCTGCTTTCCAGCAGTCGTGATGCTTACGGCGCTTATGATTTCAAAAAATATTTTTCTTATATTAAAGATAGCTTAGATGGCGATTTATGTATTTTTAATTTAGAAGGAAATGTTGATGCTTACGGGGATGGCAGTAATTTCGCCGGTGCGCCGTCGTTTAATTATCCCAAAGAAATAGCGTCCGCTGCCGCGGAAGCAGGATTTAATACGGTAATTACCGCTAATGACCAGGCAGCCAATTTTTCTTATGCGGGAATAAAAAATAATTTAGTAAATCTTGAAGCTTCCGGTTTAATTCCTGTAGGAACACGTCAGGAAGAAGTGACAGGCTATATCAAAAATTATAACGGGATTACTATCGGTATTTTAGCATATACGGAGGGATTGACACAAAAAAATTCGGATATTCCCGAATATGCGATTGCTAAAATAAGTACTGATGATGTGGAAGGTTCTGCAAAAAGAATTCAGAACGATATCGTTCAAATTAAGCAAGCCGGTGCGGAAATTGTTATTATATCTATGCATTGGGGAACAGAGATGGTAGCCGAACCGTCACAAAATCAACGAAAGTTGGCAGACGCGCTTATACGAAGCGGTGCGGATATTATTATGGGAACACTTTCACATACGCTTCAGCCGATTTCCTATAAAAGTATTACCACGGATGTGGGAGAAGAAAAAAATGTAATCGTCGCATATTCTTTGGGAAATTTTCTTTCTCATCCCACGGTTACCAGCGGACAGACCAGCCAGGAAAGTGCTCTGCTTAATATTTATATAGAACGGGATTCTGCCGGTGTGGCATATATTTCGTGGGCAGAATGTATTCCTATTTATATTTATGCTAAAGCGCTAAGCAGCGGAGGGACAACGTATACTTATTCGATACTTCCGGCTTCAGAATATATCTCCGCAGAAGAAAAACCGGAGATCTTTGCCAGTGATGAAGATTGGCAGAATTGCAAAAATGCTTATGAAAACATAAAAAAAGTAATTGATAAAAGCGCTGAGAACGGAATGCCACTGGGAATATCATAAGCCACCTTTTGAGGTGGTTTTTCTTTCAAACAAGGAGATAAATTATGAAAGTTGATGAACATTTTATCAATGGATATAAAAAAAACAGCAAGTCCTTTTTGGCAAGGCGTACTGATTGTATGGAAATTGATAATCGCTGGTATATAGAATTTCCGGCAAACGGTCCTGCGGCCGCAGCTCTTCTGGATTTTAAACAATTCCTGCAAAAGTCAATGGATGTTGTGTTAAATGATTACGGAGAAAAAAAGATTTCAATTTTAATAAATCCTGGGTTAAAAAACGATTATGAGATGATTGTGGAAGAGGCTCAGATAATCTTTTGTGGAGGGACGGAATCTGCCGCAGCGCAGGCTGTTTTTCGCGCTGAAGATACTATGACGCTTTTGAGAGGACCGTATCTGAAAAAAGGAAGATTCCAATATCATCCTCGTTTTTTTCCGCGTTTGGTAAGCTCAGGTATTGCGCAAAATAAGTATCCGAATGACTACTTAACCATGATCCTTCGCCATGGGTACAATGGTATTGTTGTAGAAATACAAGATATTGAAACACAGAAATTTGTACCGTTGCTTTCTCAAGCGCATAAACGGGGGCTGCTGGTGTTTGCGGCGCCGGCGTTTGTTTATGCTCAAAAAGAAAATTTTGAAGATCTTACGCGCTTGGGGTTTGACGGATTTATTTTTGGACGCAATTTTGATTTTAAAAGCAAAGACCCGCATACGTCCGGATTGTTGCGCAGTGAAAATCGTAATGAAGAGGGAGAAAAACGTATCAATAAGCCCGATGCATCGCAATGGCATTGCTTAGATTATGCGGAAATTTTAAAGGAAATTCAAGACGCGATCATTGCAATAAACCCCAACGCGATGGTGGTGCTGGATACTTCTTCTTGGAATACGGCATCGCAACAGGATAAAACCGCATTGATTCATAAATTACCCTCAAATACGGTTCTGCTTATCAGCTTTGATTCCAATCAAAAGCTGATAAGAGAGGGGGTGCGCGTAAAAACTTATGCAAATACGTTGGTGATGTCACAAGCGTCGGAAATGTTTTTAGCTGAGTATACGGCGGCAAAGGAGCGTGGACTTCCCGTATGGGCGTCTACTGCCGCATCCGGGCGAACCGATGATTTCGGCTTAATTCCTTATATTCCGGCTATGATGCAATGGCTTCTTCGTTTTGACGCCTTGAAAGATTTAGAAATTACCGGTACCCTTGAAACAGGAAAATACGGATTTTTTCCTTCTGTTATCAGCGAGTTTGCTAAAGAACAGTTTACCGAGCCGTGCCAAGAGGCGGGAATATCCATTCAACAGCTGGCCGCTGTTCATTATGGATCTGAAAATACGGAAAAAATGATGCTTGTTTTTAAAAAATTAAGTGACGGCGTTAATTTCCTTTTCTCTGACAGGCAAGATATTGCCGGTCCGTTTCTCTGCGGCCCTGCTTTTCCTCTGCTGACAGAACGGGAAGAAGCGTTTTTGGGAAAAAATAAAATTTATGATTATGCGTTTTGGGAAAAAGATATCACACTTGAAACCGATATCTTGCTGAAGGCGGCGGAAAATTTTGATAAGGCAGCCGGTATTTTAAAAAGTATTTGTGAGGGACGCCCGAAGGAGAAAGAAACAGCCGAATTATATGCCGTCTGCACGCTTCTTACCAATACTTTAATTACCTGTGTTAACGCAAAACGCTGGTATCGGCGCCGTTATGCCTTTGTTAGGGAAGAGGGGTTTAAAAAACAATTTTTGCTTGAGCAGATGATTCATATTGGACAGCAGGAAATAAAAAACGCGCAGGAAAGCGCGGAAATTATTGCGGAGTATCCGTTTTTAAGCGGCAATATTCTGGATCATGATCTGTGTTCTTTAGAAAAATTGGAGGAAAAAATAAGACTTACGGAAAAGTCTATAGGGGAATTGAAAAAAATGCTTTGCTAATAGGATATATTTCTATTAAAAAACAGTAGTGTCTTTTTTTAAGCTATGCTATAATAGTTTTATAAAGATGTTTTTATCGGATAAGAATATTAATGTTGTGCAGAAAAATTGTTCATAGCGTAAAGGACAAGCGTATAGGAAAAATTTTCGGAGGATACAATCATGCTGGAATTAAAAAATGTTTCTTATTCAGTCCAAGATGAGAATAATAAGAATAAAGAGATTTTAACGAATATATCTTTTGCCATTGATGATCGCTTTGTAGCGGTTACCGGACCTAACGGAGGAGGAAAAAGTACTTTGGCAAAAATTATTGCCGGTATTTATAAACCCACAAGCGGAAAAATTTTGCTTGACGGCCAGGACATTACGGAATTTTCTATTACCGAACGGGCAAAAAAAGGCATCAGTTTTGCTTTTCAGCAGCCTGTACGCTTTAAAGGAATCACGGTAAAAGACTTGATATGTTTAGCGGCGGGCAAAAATATTCAAATTGCCGAAGCTTGTGATTATCTTTCTGAAGTAGGATTATGCGCCAGAGATTATATTAACCGTGAAGTGAATGCGAGTCTTTCCGGCGGGGAACTAAAGCGTATAGAGATTGCAATGATCATTGCCAGAGGCACTAAATTTTCGGTTTTTGATGAACCGGAAGCCGGGATTGATTTATGGTCCTTCAATAATTTGATACAGGTATTTGAAAATATGTATAAGCGTATTAACGGTACAATTTTGATTATTTCTCATCAGGAGCGTATTTTGAATATAGCGGACAAAATTCTTGTGGTTGCCGAAGGCAGAATCGCTGATTTCGGTGTAAAAAAAGATATTCTGCCGGGGCTTTTAAGCAGTCGGCAAATTGCGTGCAAAACATTGATAGACAAGCTTTAAGGAGGATTTTATGAATCAGATACAAAAAAATTTACTTGAAAATATTGCCGGACTTCATAAAATACCGCAGGGAGCTTATAATATACGCGTAAACGGACAGGGTGCGGGAAGAAACACTACGGAAAATATTGATATCATTACAAAAAAAGATAAACCGGGAATTGATATAAAAATAAAACCGGGGACAAAAAATGAAAGTGTGCATATTCCGGTGCTGTTAAGTCAGACGGGGTTGACGGATTTGGTGTATAATGATTTTTATATCGGCGAAAATGCTGATGTTACGATTGTGGCCGGATGCGGTATCCATAACAGCGGGGATGAAAAAAGCCAACATGACGGGATACATACCTTTTATGTGGGGAAAAACGCGCGCGTAAAGTATGTGGAAAAGCATTATGGCGAAGGAGAAGGTATCGGCGAGAATATCATGAATCCTACAACCGTTGTTTTTATTGAAGAAAACGGGTATATGGAGATGGAAACTGCGCAGATTAAAGGTGTGGATTCTACAAAACGGGAGACAAAGGCAACGCTTGGTGACGGTGCAACGCTGATTATTCGGGAAAAAATTATGACGCACGGCCGTCAGTATGCTGAAACAAAATTTGAAGTAGATCTTGCGGGATATGATTCTTCCGCTCATGTCGTGTCCAGATCTGTGGCAAAAGATGATTCCCGGCAGCTATTTTTATCCAAGGTGAACGGTATGAATAAGTGCAGCGGTCATACGGAATGTGATGCGATTATTATGGATCACGCTACCGTAAGCGCTATTCCTGAAATTACGGCCGGTAATGTAGAGGCTGCGCTGATTCACGAAGCGGCTATCGGTAAAATTGCGGGTGAGCAGATTATTAAGCTCATGACATTGGGCCTTACCGAAAAGGAAGCTGAGGAACAAATTGTAAGCGGATTTTTGAAATAATATGTTTGTATGTTTAAAACAGATTGATCACGGAGGCCTTTCATGA
This sequence comes from uncultured Selenomonadales bacterium, assembly GCA_905200615.1. Taxonomy (GTDB): domain Bacteria; phylum Bacillota; class Clostridia; order Christensenellales; family QALW01; genus UMGS1322. The sequence continues at coordinate 56,077 of CAJKLB010000008.1, forward strand.
AGATATTTATTTATTCTTTTCGAGAATTTGATGAAAAAGAGATTTTTGATGAATTAAAAGAAAAATATGGATTTGAATACGGATTTTCCGCAGAGTATCCGAGTTTGGAAAACGCGTTTTTGGCAAAAGGTTACGATGCCATCAGTATGACCCCATGTACAATGAATGCAGAACTGCTGGATGCATTTCACGCGCTTGGTGTAAAATATATCGCGGCTCGCTCAATCGGGTATGATCATATCGATATCGCTCATGCTCAAAAGCTGGGTATGGGTGTATCGCATGTAGCCTATGATCCTGATACCGTAGCGGATTACGCAATTTTGCTGATGTTGATGGGATGCCGGAAAATGGGGTATATTTTAGAGCGTTCTAAAATACAGGATTATTCACTGAGAGGCAAGCTTGGCCGGGATATCGGGGATTGTACTATAGGAATCATTGGAGCCGGAAAAATCGGTAAAACAGTAATTCGCCATCTTTCCGCTTTTGAAAGCCGCATTTTAGCATATGATCTTTATCCGGATGAAGCGATGAAAAAGTATTGCAGCTATGTTTCGCTTGATGAATTGATTTCTCAAAGTGATATCATCAGTATTCACGCTCCTGCCTCAAAAGAAAATTATCATCTTTTGGACAGGGAGCGGTTTGAAAAGATGAAACAGGATGTAATGCTGATTAACACGGCCAGGGGGACGCTGATCGATACGGATGCGCTGATTGCAAATTTGGTTTCCGGTAAGGTAAGTTTTGCGGGATTGGATGTTTTGGAAAAAGAAGACGGTCTTTACTACTATAATCGTATGGGAGATTGCATTGACAATGTACAAATGGCACAATTGCGGGCATTTCCTAATGTAGTGCTTACACCGCATACGGCATTTTATACAAAAAAAGTTGTATATAGTATGGCGGAAAATGTAGTAAAATGTGCTTTTGATATGCAAAACAAAAAGGAAAATCCGCTGATTAACATTTATTAATCACTGCACCCCAAAGATTAGCTTCACGGGGTGCATTTTTATTATTCCGATTGACTAAATTTGCATTTTTAAGTAAAATAAATATAAGATGATTGGGGGATTCTGCCAAGCAGCCCTTGGCTTTTCATATACGGGAGGAACAAAAAATGATAGCAGTACTTAAATCAGGAACATCACAAAAACAAGTGGATAATTTAGTTCATTGGCTGGATACACAGGGCATCACTTCTCATATTTCACAGGGACAGTATCAAACAGTTTTAGGTCTTGTCGGCGATACTTCTAAAATTGATATCGAGCTTCTTGAAAATCTTGAGATTGTGGAATCGGTAAAACGAATTAGCGAGCCCTTTAAAAGCGCTAATAGGAAGTTTCATCCAGATGATACCGTTATAAATGTAAACGGTATTAAAATCGGCGGCGGCAATTTTGCCATTATCGCCGGACCGTGTTCGGTAGAATCAGAGGATCAAATTATCGAGGTTGCCCAGCGGGTAAAAGCGGCGGGGGCCCAATTTTTACGCGGCGGAGCGTTTAAACCCAGAACCTCACCGTATGACTTCCAAGGCCTTCAGGCTGACGGATTAGAACTTTTAAAAATAGCAAAAAAAATTACCGGTATGCCTATCGTAACTGAAATTATGAACGCAAATCATCTGCCGATGTTTGAGGATGTTGATATTATTCAGGTAGGCGCGCGGAATATGCAGAATTTTGAATTGCTTAAGGAATTAGGGAGAACAAAAAAACCTATTTTGCTTAAGCGCGGCCTTGCCAACAATTTAAAGGAACTTTTAATGAGTGCTGAGTATATTATGGCGGGGGGAAATGAGAATATTATTCTTTGTGAACGGGGAATTCGCACTTTTGAAACGTATACGCGTAATACGTTAGATGTTTCAGCCGTACCAATGCTGCATGAACTTACACATTTGCCGGTCGTAGTGGATCCGAGTCATGCTACCGGAATTGCGCGGTTAGTAAAGCCTATGGCCTTAGCCGCTACTGCCGCCGGATGCGACGGCTTAATGATAGAAGTGCACAATAATCCTCAAAAGGCGCTGTGCGACGGTGCTCAGTCGCTTACGCCGGATCAATTTGATGACGTAACTTCTTGTGTCAACGCTATACGCGGGGTAATCAGCCGATGAAAGTAGGAATCGTAGGCTTAGGGCTGATCGGCGGTTCTTTTGCCAAAGCACTAAAAAGCTTTACCGACCATACGGTGCTGGGCTGCGATATTGATACTTCCGTTCAGGATTTTGCTGTCTATATGAATATCATTGACGGCGTATTGGATGAAAAAACGCTGCCTGAATGTGATTATGTTCTTGTTTCCATCTTTCCTGCGGCGGCAATAGAATGGATTTCTCTTCATGCAAAAAAGTTTAAAAAAAATGCCCTTGTCATTGATTGCTGCGGTGTAAAACAGGTTGTTTGTGAAAAATGCTTTCAAACAGCAAAAGAGAATGATTTTATATTTATCGGCGGACATCCCATGGCAGGATATCATAAATCGGGATTGAAATATTCCAGAGACACCCTGTATAAAGGCGCTTCTATGATTTTGGTAATGCCGGATACAGAAAATATCGCGCTGCTTTCTTCTGTTACAAAATTTTTTAAGAAACTGGGATTTGGCAGTATTACGGTAACAGATGCCAAAACACATGATAAAAATATTGCTTTTACCTCTCAGCTGGCGCATGTCGTTTCCAATGCTTATGTAAAAAGCCCGCAGGCGAAAGTGCACAAGGGGTTTTCTGCCGGAAGTTATAAGGATCTAACCAGAGTAGCGTATCTGAATGAAGTCATGTGGACGGAACTTTTTATGGATAATAAGAAATATTTAAAAGACGAGATCGATCACATAATCTATGAATTGCAAAAATACAGTGACGCATTGGAACGCGGTGACGCGCAAACATTAAAAGCATTGCTGAAAGAAGGCAAAGAGAGAAAGGAAAGCATAGACAGGTGAAACAAGTACATGTTAATGCTTCAAAGCAATATGATATTTTAATAGAAAGCGGCTTACTTTCTTCTGCGGGGGAGATTTGCCGCAGCCGATTCGGGGTATGTCGGATTTGTATCATTACTGATGATACGGTGAATGTACTCTATGGGGAAAAAGTTTTACAAAGCTTTCAAAGCGCCGGCTATGAAATTGAAAAGTTCGTTGTGCCGCATGGCGAGAAATCCAAAAGTACTGAAAATTTTTTGGCAATTGTGAATTATCTGGCGCAAAAAAAGTTTACGCGCAGCGATCTGCTGGTCGCGTTGGGCGGCGGTGTAGTGGGAGATCTTTGCGGTTTTTGCGCGGCAACGTATATGCGAGGAATCCGATTTCTTCAAATTCCCACAACTCTTTTAGCGGCGGTGGATTCTTCAGTCGGCGGAAAAACAGCGGTGGATCTTCAGGCAGGAAAAAATTTATTGGGTGCTTTTTGGCAGCCTTCGCTTGTACTTTGTGATACGGATGTATTAAAAACATTGAGTGAAAAAATTTTTGCCGATGGTACGGCGGAAATCATAAAATACGGTATGATTTGGGATGCGGAGCTTTTTGAAAAGCTGGAGTGGGGGCCTTGGAACACAGAGGAAATTATTTCCCGCTGCGTGGAGATTAAACGGGATATCGTGAATCAGGATGAGTTTGATACGGGACTGCGGCAAATTTTGAATTTTGGTCATACCATAGGACACGCGGTAGAAACTTTAAGCGGATTTAAGATATCGCACGGCGGTGCCGTAGCGATTGGCATGGTGCTTATTACGCGGGCGCTATACCGTCAGGGACAGGTCGACGAGAAGTCTTTGAATCGCCTTATGAAGACGCTCCAACGCCATCATTTACCTGTAGAATGTGATTTTGAGGCGGAAGCGCTTTTTGAAATAGCCGCCGGTGATAAAAAGCGCCAGGGAAAAAGAATCAATGTGATTGCGGTAAAAGAAATCGGGAAAGCAGAAATTCTCAGCTTAGATATGGATCAGTTAAAAAAACTGATACAATTGGGGAGAGCGTGATGGAAATTCTGTTAAAGGGCGGAACTCGCGGCGGTAAGGTCAAGGCTATTGCATCAAAATCTCATGTGCACCGCCTTTTGATTTGCGCGGCACTTGCCAAAACAAAAACGTTGATAAAAGACGTAGTTTTTTCAAAAGATATTCTATCTACCATGGGATGTTTGGACGGTTACCTTGCTCAAATTGATAAAGCAGATGGTATGATAGCGGTGCAGCCGTATTTTGAACCCAAGAATAAACAGCTTCTGGATTGCATGGAAAGCGGATCTACTTATCGCTTTCTTGTTCCGGTGGCATGCGCTGAGGGACGGAGTGTCGCTTTCACCGGCAGTGAACGGTTAGCACAAAGGCCTCTTTCGCCATTGTATGAATTGCTTTGTTCGCATGGATGCACATTGTCAAAACCGGATTGTTTCCCTCTGCATATCAGCGGAAGACTTCAGGCAGGCTGCTATATGATTGACGGAGGTGTCAGTTCTCAATTTATCAGCGGCCTTTTATTCGCTCTTCCGCTTCTGGAAGGAATGAGTATAATTCAGATTACGGGTGAGCTGCAGTCCTATCCGTATATTCAAATGACACTGGATGCGCTGCGGTCTTTTTCGGTGAACATTGAGCACAATGAAAGAACCTTTGTGATTCAAGGAAATCAAACATATAGAAGTCCCGGAACGATTACCGCGGAAGGTGATTGGTCAAACGCCGCTTTCTTTGCGGTGATGGGCGCGTTCTCATCCGAGGGAATTACGGTAAAGGGGCTGAATCGAGATTCTCTGCAAGGGGATAAGGCGATTGCAGATCTTTTAAAGCAATGCGGCGCCGAGGTAAGCTTTCAGGGCGATGAACTGACGGTGAAACAGGGCAGAATGCGGGGAATTACGATTGACGCGGCGCAGATTCCTGATTTAGTGCCGGTGCTTGCCGTTATGGCATGCGGAAGTCAAGGTCAAACGATTATTTATAATGCGCAGCGGCTGCGCCTGAAAGAAAGTGACAGGATCAAAACCGTTTATGAAATGATTTCATCCCTTGGCGGAGACATTACCGTTACGAGAGACGGATTTTTGATTCAGGGAAAGGGATTTCTGGAAGGCGGTACGGTTGATGGCGCAAATGATCACAGAATTGTGATGGCGGCATCTGCCGCGGCCTGTATATGCAAAAGACAGGTTATTATCCATGGAGCGGAAGCCGTGGAAAAATCCTATCCGCGTTTTTTTGAAGATATCAAAAAGCTGGGAGCTTTTTTAGAGAAGATATAGGAGAATAAGAATATGAAGATTGAAGAATTAAGAAAACAAATTGATGATATTGATTCCCAATTCGTTCGGCTTTTACGGGAAAGACTTCAGGTTGCGGCATCCGTCGCGGCGTATAAAAAAGAACGAGATCTTCCGGTATTGGATCGCTCGCGTGAGCGTGAATTATTAAAGAAGGTAGCATCGGAAGCCGGTGCGGAGTATGAAGCTGAAACCAAAATCTTTTTTAATACGCTGCTGGGCTTGAGCCGTTCTTATCAAAGTAAGCTGCTGGGTGTGAAAAGCTCATATAGTGAAAAAATCAATGAGGCCATTAACAGCACCGAAAAGATTTTTCCCGAAACCGCCTTGGTTGCCTGTCAGGGAGTAGAGGGTTCGTATTCTCAGCAGGCTTGTGAAAAAATGTTCGCAGATCCCGGTTTTATGTTTTTAAACACATGGGATGGTGTCTTTCAGGCCGTAGATAGCGGATTGTGCCGTTACGGTGTCCTTCCGCTTGAAAACAGTAACGCGGGATCGGTGAACAGAATTTATGATTTGCTGGCTATGTATAATTTCAGTATTGTACGAAGTACCAGGTTACAGATTAACCATAGTATCTTAACGAAAAAAGGCGTTAAGATAGAGGATATTAAAGAAATTTATTCCCATGAACAGGCAATTAAGCAGTGCAGCGAACTGCTGCAATCTATGAAGAATGTCAAAGTTCATATTTGCGATAATACGGCTATGGCGGCTAAAATGGTTGCGGAATCAGAAAGAAAGGATATCGCCGCGATCTCGTCTAAAATGTGCGCGGAGTTGTATAATCTTAACGTATTAAAAGAAGCGGTGCAAAACAGCGGCAATAATTATACACGGTTTATTTGTATCAGTAAAAAACTTGAAATTTATCCGGGCGCCAACAAAACCAGTCTTATGATTGTAACCGCGCATAAACCCGGTTCCCTGTACAATGTACTGGCAAAATTTTATTGTTTGGGTATCAATATCATTAAGCTGGAGAGCCGTCCTATACCGGGTCGAGATTTTGATTTTATGTTTTATTTTGATATTGATGTTTCGGTATATTCTGAAAAATTTCAGATTTTATTATCTCAGCTGGAAAATGAAGCGGAACAGTTCCAGTATTTGGGCAGCTATACTGAGGTGATCTGATGGCGCCTATATACGGCCTTTTAGGAGAGAAACTTGGCCACAGTCTTTCTCCGCAGATTCATAAAAAGCTGTGCGGGTATACGTATCGTCTTTTCGAAATGCCGGAAAATGAAGTAAAAGCTTTTATTTCCGACCGCGGCTTCCGGGCTATCAATGTGACGATACCGTATAAAAAAACCGTTCTGCCGCTTTGCGATGTACTTTCTCCCCAGGCAGAACGTATCGGCAGTGTGAATACGATAAAAGCGGCTGATGACGGAAAATTGTATGGATATAATACCGATTATTTCGGATTCTCTTATTTATTGAAACGCATGGGAATCGTTCCGCAGGGGAAAAAGGCGGTTGTATTGGGCAGCGGCGGTTCCAGTGTGACCGTTCAGACTGTTTTAAAGGATTTGAACGTAGGTGAGCTCATTGTAGTTTCCCGAAGCGGTTCTGATAATTATCAAAACCTTTCTCGTCATTATGACGCGGAAATCATAATTAATACTACACCGGTAGGTATGTTTCCTAAAAATTTAGAAACACCGATAGAACTTTTCCATTTTAAACGATGCGAGGCTGTAGTAGATATTATTTATAATCCGCTGCGTACTAAATTATTGTTGGATGCCGCTAAAATGGGAATCAAACACAGCAACGGATTACCGATGCTGGTAGCACAGGCAAAAGAAGCTGCGGAAATCTTTACCGGTACCCAGCTTGCGGATTCGGAAATTGAGCGCGTGATAAAACAGATGGAACAAGATGCTTCTAATATTGTACTAATCGGGATGCCCGGCTGCGGAAAAAGTACCGTTGCCGGAGAAATCGGCCGTCTTTTAGGACGGGAAGTTATTGATACCGATATGCTTTCTGTGCAAGAGGCAGAAAAAAGTATTCCGGAGATTTTTTCATCTGAGGGGGAAGCGTATTTTAGGGATATTGAAAGCCGGGTGGCAGAAAAGGCAGGTAAATGCTTAGGGCGTGTTATCGCTACCGGGGGCGGGATTATTAAGCGTGAAGAAAATTATAATTACCTAAAACAAAATGGTTTTATTGTTTTTTTAGAGCGTCCCATCGAGGAATTGGCAACAGACGGTCGGCCGCTTTCAACAGATATAGAAAAACTGCGCCTTATGTATCAGCAGCGGTATCCGCTATATTGTCGCTTTGCCGATAAAAAAATAGCCGTAGCCGAAAGCAGTGAACAAACAGCAGGTTTGATTATTAAATCTTTTGATGACTTTAGGAGAAAAAAATAAATGAGGAATATTAAAAAACTTGTATTAGCCGCGGTGTTTGCGGCGCTTGCCTGTGTCGCAACTTTGGTAATTACCGTTACATTACCCGGTGGCGGATACTTTAATTTAGGAGATTGTATCGTTATTACGGCAGGTTGTTTATTGGGCCCTGTTTATGGCGCCGCCGCTGCGGGAATCGGTACTGCTTTGGCGGATATATTGGGCGGCTTTCCCATATACGCTCCGGCTACGCTGATTATTAAAGCCGGCATGGCTGTTATTGGTTGGCTTTTATTTACAAAACTTAAAAAACGTTTTATAAAATCAGGAATTGCAGCGGCAGCTATCGCTTCGCTTTGTTCTGAAATTTTTATGATAGCAGGATATTTTATTTTTGAATGTTTCTTGTATGATATCAATGTAGCGATTATCGATATCGCCGGAAATGCGCTGCAGGGAATGGCAGGGCTTGTGACGGCTTCTCTGCTGATTTGGCTGTTCACACAAAATAAAACGCTTCACAGCTTTTTCTGTGAATAAAAGAGGGGGGATAACATGATGAATTTTCTTCGTACAGTATGCGCGGTACCGGATGTACAGGTAGGTAACGTAGAATATAATTGTAAAAAAATTCTGGATGTACTCAGGCAAACAAAAGCAGATATTATAGCCTTCCCGGAGCTTTGTCTGACCGGATATACCTGCGGCGATCTCTTTTTTCAGGAGGCGTTACTGGGCCAAGCGACAGAGGCATTAAAAATACTTGCTCACAATGTAAAGGAAGAAAACGGCATGGTCATTGTCGGCTTGCCCGTGGAAATCGCAGGACAGCTTTATAATTGCGCGGCGGTGCTATGTTCCGGAAAAATCCTCGGTCTTGTTCCTAAAACTTTTTTACCGAATTATCATGAATTTTATGAAAAGCGTTGGTTTTCTTCTTCGGAAGAGCTTGAAATAAAAACAATTTCTTCTAAATTATTTGCTTTGGAAGAAAACTATGAAATTCCTGTGGGAAGAAAACTGCTTTTTTCCGGGGCGGAAAATGTAAAGATAGGTATCGAAATTTGTGAGGACCTTTGGGCGCCTCTGCCCCCAAGCACGTTCGCGGCTTTGAACGGCGCGGAAGTAATTGTAAATATTTCGGCCAGTAATGAAACAATTGCCAAGGCTTCTTATCGCAAGGAATTGATTCGCCAGCAATCGGCAAGACTGTTGTGTGCGTACCTCTATGCTTCAGCCGGATACAATGAATCCACAACCGATTTAGTTTTTTCCGGAAGCGCAATGATTGCGGAAAACGGTACCATAATAAAAGAAAATCAAAATTTTGTTGATAACGACTATACTCTTCATGCGGATATCGATATCGGCGCGTTAAAAGCCGACAGAAAAAAAATAAAAAGTTTTCAAGACGCTTCTTTTATATACGGTAAGCAGGAAAAATATGAAATAATTCGTTGCCTTGATAATGCCTCTGTTTCCGCAGGAGAGCTGCGTCAGGTAAAAAAACTTCCCTTTGTACCGGATGCGCGGAAGGATCGTCTGGAGCGCTGCAATCAGATTTTTCTTATGCAGGTAGCCGGTTTAAAAAAACGCCTGCAGATTACAGGATGTAAGCCGGTTATAGGCGTCAGCGGCGGGCTGGATTCTACGTTGGCGCTGCTGGTATCGGTAGAAGCCATGCGTCAGCTCAGACGGCCGGTAAGCGATGTTTACGGTATTACTATGCCTTGCTTTGGCACCTCAGAGCGAACGTATAAAAATTCAATTCACTTAATGCAGACTCTCGGTATCAGTTGGCGGGAGATTGTTATTAAAGAAGCGGTTCAAACGCATTTCAGGGATATCGGTCATAATGATGAAATTCATGATTTAACATATGAAAACAGCCAAGCGAGAGAACGGACACAGATCTTGATGGATTTTGCCGGACAAATAGGTGGGCTGGTAGTAGGAACGGGCGATTTAAGTGAGCTAGCCTTGGGATGGTGTACCTATAACGGAGACCATATGAGTATGTACGGTGTAAATGCCAGTATTCCCAAAACTTTGATTCGATGGATGATAGATAGTATTGCGGAATATGATGTTTTTTCACAAAGTACTGAAATTCTAAAAGATATTATTGATACGCCGATTAGTCCGGAGTTGCTTCCACCGGATGAAAAAGGAACGATTTCGCAAAAAACCGAAGATCTGGTAGGACCTTATGCCCTTCATGATTTCTTTTTGTATTATATGCTTCGATATGGCTTTGAGCCGAAAAAAATATATTGGCTTGCCTGCCGCGCTTTTCAGGATGAATTTGATTCGGCGATAATCAAAAGATGGCTGATCACATTTTATAAACGCTTTTTCACGCAGCAGTTTAAACGCAGTTGCATGCCGGACGGTGTAAAGGTAGGTTCTATTTGTCTCTCCCCCCGGGGAGATTGGCGTATGCCCAGTGACGCCAGTGCCGCTTTATGGATAAAAAAAGCAGAAAGCTTATAAAAATTCAGTATATCGTGCTTATAAATTGTTGACACTCAACAGATAGTATATTATAATCAATAAGCAGTCGCTCGGCTGTTTATATATTCAAAAATTTAGAGGGGGAATTTAAAATGAGTTTTAAAAACCAATATCTTGCCGAGCTTATGGAAACCGTAATAAAACGTAATCCGGGGGAACCCGAGTTCCATCAGGCCGTACGGGAAGTGCTGGAATCACTGGAGCCTGTTATAGAAAAGCATCCTGAATATATTGAAAAGGGTGTTCTGGAAAGTATTGTTGAGCCTGAAAGAATCATCAAGTTCCGTGTACCGTGGGTTGATGATAACGGTGTGGTAAGAGTAAACCGTGGCTTCAGAGTACAGTTCAACAGTGCGATCGGTCCTTATAAGGGCGGCCTGCGTCTGCATCCTTCGGTTTATGAAGGTATTATTAAGTTCTTGGGCTTTGAACAGATATTTAAGAACTCTTTAACGGGGCTTCCCATCGGAGGCGGCAAAGGTGGATCCGATTTTGACCCCAAAGGAAAGAGCGATATGGAAGTCATGCGTTTTTGTCAGAGCTTTATGACGGAACTTTCCAAGCATATCGGTGCTGACACGGATGTTCCGGCCGGAGATATCGGTACAGGTGCGCGAGAAATCGGATATATGTTTGGTCAGTATAAGCGTTTGCGCAATGAATTCACCGGTGTTTTGACCGGCAAAGGACTTACATACGGCGGAAGCCTTGCCAGAAAGGAAGCAACCGGTTTCGGTTTATGCTACTTTACGGAAGAAATGTTAAATGCCAAAGGGAATTCGTTTAAAGGCAAAACCGTAGTGATTTCCGGATCCGGAAACGTTGCCATCTATGCAAACCAAAAAGCTACTGAGCTTGGCGCAAAAGTTGTTGCCATGTCGGATTCCAATGGTTATATCGTAGATGAAAACGGCATTGATTTGGATTGTATTAAGCAAATTAAAGAAGTAGAACGTAAAAGAATCAAAGAATATCTCAACGTTCATCCCGAGGCAAAATATGTAGAAGGCTGCTCCGGTATTTGGAATGTAAAATGCGATATCGCGCTTCCGTGCGCTACGCAGAATGAGTTAGATGAAGCTGCCGCAAAAACATTGATTGCTAACGGCGTTATCGCTGTGGCCGAAGGTGCGAATATGCCTTCTACTCCGAAAGCAATTCATGCTTTTCAAAAAGCAGGTGTTCTGTTTGGACCGGCAAAAGCTGCCAATGCCGGTGGCGTAGCTACTTCCGCGCTTGAGATGAGCCAGAATTCTATGCGTTACAGCTGGACTTTTGAAGAAGTAGATCAAAAGTTGCATGATATTATGATAAATATCTATCGTAACGCCGCTGCGGCTGCTGAGGAATACGGTATGAAAGATAATCTGGTTGCCGGTGCCAATATTGCAGGATTTATTAAAGTTGCCGATGCAATGCTTGCTTTCGGCGTGGTTTGATTTCCTGAAAGAAATATAAGAACCTCATTTTTAAAAATGGGGTTCTTTTTTTGTCAATACAAAAGAGAAAAATAAAATGTTCAGAAAGATATTCTGTGAATATTTCCGGCAAAGAACAGAATATCATTTATATTTTGAAGGGAGCGTACCTGTAATATCGAAAAACACTTTTGAAAAATAAGAAGGATTTTCAAAACCGATCAACTGGGCAATTTGCTTAATTGTATAGTTTTTCTCCGAAAGCAATATCTTAGCCAATTCACAGCGCTGAATATTCACATATTGCATAGGCGAAAATCCGGTAACACTTTTAAATTTACGTAAAAAATGATATTTGCTGATTCCCGCGGCGTCAGCAATGGTATCTAAAGTCAGATTCTTTGCTAAATTTGCTTTTATATAAAGCAATGCGGTTTTAATAGGATCATTTTTCTTCTGTGTGCTGTATTCAGCCGGAATTTTTTTCGCGTATTGATGATACAGCGCGCATAAAAGTGGAAGCAGAGCAGCGTTAATATCAATTAGCAAGGGAGAGGTCTTATCCATAATATCGCAAATACGGTCAAAAAGAATTAAGATTTCCCGGTTATGAACGTAATTTTCAAACAGAAGCTTATTGGTATCAAGGCCGTTATAAAAAGCAAATTCTCTGTCGATAATCAGACAATCATATTGAATGAAGCTACTGCTGATAATTGCGTGCAGCATATTGGCATTGATGATAAAAATATCATCTTTTTTTATATCAAACAGCGTTTTACCGCATAATACAGCGCCTGTACCTTGGGCCACACGCAGAATTTCAATATTCTCATGCCAATTTATATATTTAAGCTCTTTTGAATTGCAGCGCATATTGCGATGAAAAATGATAGGAATTTGTTGCATTTGCCGGGTATGGTCTTCGAAAGTAATGGATGTATTCATTGAAACTCCTCTTTTTTCTATTCTTTTTTTATCTTATCCTAATTTTTATTATTGTCAAGAACAAAGTAATGGATTATAATAAAACATCATAAGAAGGAGGCGGATGTTTAATGATTTTTATTCCTGACGGAGAGGAAAAAGAAAAAGCGCTTGCGCGGACTACACATATGACTGTTGCCGCGCATCAGGATGATATTGAATTAACGTCACTCGGGGTTATCGGTGAGTGCAGAGAAAAAGAAAATCATTTTTTTACCGGGGTTGTAGTTACTGATGGTTCTTCCAGTCCCCGAACAGGAGAATATGCCAAGGTAACCAATGAAGAAATGATCATGCTTCGCGCGCAGGAACAAATGAACGCGGCAAAAATCGGGAATTATAACGCGCTGGTAATGATGGGATATACCTCTGCACAAATAAAGGACAGAGAAAATCTTTCACCGCAGCAATCTTTAGCTGCTTTGATTCAGCAATGCCGGCCAGAGATGATTTTTACCCATAATCCGGCAGATCGACACGATACGCATGTTGCGGTTATGCGGTGCACTGTTGATGCCATTCGTAGTTTGCCCAAGGAATTCAGGCCCAAGCGTCTTATTGGCTGTGAAGTATGGCGTTCTCTTGATTGGCTGCCGGATCAAAAAAAGATTTTGATGGATACCGGACGATATATACATTTAGCCGGAGATCTTTTGGGGGTATTTAAAAGCCAGATTGCCGGCGGAAAAAAATATGATGCTGCTTTTGTGGGCCGTCAGTGTTCCAATGCTACTTTTGCGCAAAGCCATTCCTGTGATGAATATGAATACGCTTCTGTCGCGTTAGATATGACACGTTTGATTGAAGATGATACGCTTTTGATTGAGAATTTTGTAAAAGAACTAATTGAAGAATTTAAAACAGAGGTTACAGCGCGAGTTTTACAGTGATGAAGTAAGAAAGCAACTGTAAAGTTTTTATTGGGATTGGAATCGAATTTTAACGCGGATTTTACATTCCGCAGATTTCACCGTTTTGTGAAGAAAAAACGAAGACTCCGACTTTTGCCGCAGTCTCCGCTTTGAAAGGGCTTTTTTTACAGCCCTTTTTTATTTGTTTTTAGTTACTAACAGTACCATGTCATCAGCAACGGGTTTTTGAGGAATATCATAAGTTCCGTCAGCAGCAGGGGGAATGCTTTCACTGATTACGGTATATTCATTCGTGCGGGGATCAAACCATTTGGCGGTATAAGACGCCGCAGGATCCATTTTCCCTAAAAGGCCGGCAGAGTCAGTGGATTTATTATAAAGGTACACCACATAAGTATTATTTTCGTCATGAGCGGCGGCATAATAACCGGTTTTTGATTCGCTTTTGATGAAATATTCATTATTATCAAAATCGGGTACCAATTTCCACCATTCAAGACTTGTAAAAAAATCGCGCAGATACGTCATCTGATCGCCGATCGGCATTTTCATCATTTGACCCCATGTGGTTTTTTTATCTTCCACGGTAACCGTATCAATACCGTCAAAAGCGGGTTCATTCATCGTATAAGTAGATTTATAGCACCACATATCCGCACCGCCGTAGCCGTAACCATACATACCGGAAAGATAAGAAATCCATCCGCTGACTCGGGCACCGAAATTTTTTGTATAAAGATGATCGTAACGGGACTCATAGTTAATAATAACTTTGCCTTCACCGAAATCCCAATAATTTTGAGGAATTGCGAAATTATACTGCTGATCTACTGTAGGCCGCCATTGTACACCCCACCAAGTATGCTCTTCCATGCCAAAGAAAACAGAACGTTTTGTTGTGCCTGTAATTTGTGTTTTTGAAGGATCATAGGTACCATATCCGCCATCCACACCGCGTACAGGCGTATTTCCCACGGCACCGATTGTGGCAGCGTTCATTTGATGTGCGGTAATCGGATGCTTATAGGGATCTAACTCGTAAATAATTTTACACATATTTTGATACACCGGATATATATCGCCTAAAGAGCTGAAATTGGGAGCATCGTCAACTTCCTGCCCTAAAGTCCACAGTACCGGATAGGCGGCATAACGAGCGACCCAATATCTTGTTACATGGTAGAGGAAATCTTCATCAAAGAAATCTTCTGTTATATTACTTGGAAAAAGTAATTCAGCATTAGCATGAACCAAGCCGGCATCGGCAATATATTTAAAATATTGATCGCATCGTTCAAAACCTTTGATATCGGCACGGGTAATACCATTAGTAGCGTCAAACCCGGCGCCAATAGGTTCACTTTGATATACCGTAAATTTTTGTTCTACTCGTTTATCTACAATATATTTAAAGTGAGAATCTGTATCAATTCCGTCTGCATTAGGCCCTGCTTCATCAAATTCTTCCTGCAGCATCGCCCAATGAGTGTCTCCCAAATAAAAGAATGGGGTACCGTCGTTATACAAAAAATAACGGGTATCTTTCTCGGTTTTTAAAAATCCACGCTTGTAGATTTCCAGATCTCCTTTGTAGGAGTTGCATGCGAGCGTACCGGTCTTTCCCGCAAGACCGACATCTTCACCTTTAGTAGAAACCGTATAATCCCAGATTCCGCATTCGGTAGGAGCAAACCGTACAATCCATTCTTCACCGCCGTTCCAGAAAGCAGGCATTTTCAGTGTAGTAGAGGTAGAGCGATTGGTAAATGTTACATCTACCTCCGCCTGCTCAACTTTTGTAATACGCTCCGTTGCCTCAAAAGGAATGTCAACGGCGATCCATTGTTCTGTTACATAATCCGTTTTTTCCGTAATATCCGCCGGCGGTGGGGTTGGGGCAGGAGTAGACGTTACTTCAGTTGTCGGCGTATCATCTGAGCCTGTATTATGGTTACAGCCGAAAGAGAAAAACGCACAAGTCCCCAGTAATGAAAAAGCGAGAATTCTTTTCCATGTTGAATTCATTCTTATAATTCCTCCTTATAATTATTTATTTATTTTTATTATAACAAAAGAAAAGAGCAAAAAACATTGAAAATCTTGTTGTTTTTTTTTTTTTTTTCGATAATTTGCATACTGAGGATTTTTTTCATCGCTTTTTCGTTATTTATTTTTGGTAGCTAATAAAACCCAATCTTCATTGTCTGGTTTTTGGGGAAGTTCATAGGCAGGATGAATCCCCCATGTCGGATTTACCGTCGCTTCCAAAGAGATAGGAGTATATTCGCCAGTGCGTGGATTGAACCATTGTATAATATAGGAAGCATTTTCATCCATGCCCAACAATAATCCTGTCGCAGTAGATTGATTATAAAGATATACTACATAAATTTCATTTCCTGCTGTAGCACAAGTATAAACGCCGCCATTTTTAGGTGCAAAATAGTTTTTATCATTAAAATCCGGTACTAAAGTCCACCAAGGTAAGTAAGAAAAGAAATTCTTCATATAACCCATCTGATACGCGGATTCAAATTCCACAGCTTCCGGCCATTTATATCTAGCCTTATCTTCCACAGTAATCGTTTCTAAACCGTCATTTGAATCCACATCCATATTATATGTACTCTTATACAGCCAAATATCTGATGCACCGTAACCATAGCCGAACATACCGCTTAAATAAGATATCCATCCTTGTGCACGTGAACCAAAGTTCTTGGTCCACAGATAGCAATAGCGTCCTTCATAATTTACTGCGACTTTCGGGGAATTCCAGTAATCCTTAGCAACATTGCTGTCTGCCTGACTTTTGAGCGACGGACTCCATTGAGCTCCCCACCAATCATGACCGGTTCGTTCAGTAACATCAGGCAAAAGAAACACCGAGATTCCGTTTCCGCTTATATTATTACCGGTTCCCGCACCGGTTACGGTAGTGGCGCCGGTATTCTCTTGGTGTCCGGTCAGTGGATGATTATAGGCGTCATACTTGTTGATAAATTCCGCAACCTTTACCCACGGATTGTTTAAAAAACTGTATTGACTTTGCTGAGGGTTCCTCTCAAAATAACAATCGTTATCGATTTCCTGGGCCAGCGTCCACATTACCGGATACGCGCCCCAGCGTGCTACCCAGTAACGGGAAATCTGTTCTAAATAAGCTTCATCCTCAAAAATATCTTTGGTCATACTGCTGGAAAAAAAGAATTGGGCATTGGCATGAACCAATCCTTTTTCAGCAATATATTGGAAGTAACGATCGGCATCTTTGAACCCGGAAATATCGTTTGTATTTAATCCGTCAGCCATATTGAACTTTGCGCCCAATGGTTCACTTTGATAAACAGTAAAACCTTGAGAAACTCGTTTATCTACAATATATTTAAAATGAGAATCTGTATCTAAATCTCCCGCAAACGGCCCCTTGGAATCGAATTCTTCGGCAAAGAGATTCCAATGGGTATCGCCGAGATAGAAGAACGGAGTGCCGTCGTCATATACAAAATATTTGCTTCCGTTGGTTTTTACAAATCCATGCTTGTAAATATCTAAATCACCTTTGTAAGTATTGGCACCGATGGTACCGGTAATGCCGTTTAAGGACTCATCGGTTGCACAAACGGTTTTGTAATCCCAAATACCGTATTCAGTAGGCGCAAAACGTACACAAAAAGATTTTCCGCCGTTAAAAAAGCAGGGGATGGTGAGAGTGGTCCCGGTAGAGCGATTTTCAAAAATTACATCCATTATTACGTCAAAAGCTTCTCCCTTAGCTGCGTTATATTTATTTTGAGTTTCAAAGGAAAGTTCTTTTGCTATCCAAGTTTCCGTAAGGAAATCCACACTGGAAGGATCAATATCTTCCAAAACAGGGGGAGACGTTGCTGTTATGGTTTCAGGATTGGTATTTTTTATGCTTGATGACGTTTGCTGACAGGCTGTAAAACAAAAAAGGCAGCAAATACATAAAAATATATTTACAATATTGGTGAGAAAAGAATATTTCATAAGCATATACCTCTAACAACCAAAAGAATTTATTTTATTATAAAAAAATATAAAACAAATTGCAATAGGAGAATATAAT
>CAJKLB010000009.1 GCA_905200615.1 uncultured Selenomonadales bacterium
ATTAAATATGTCTATTGACTCTATGGGAGTATTTCATATAATATCTATTGTATGGTTTCTAAAAAAGGAGAGATATACTGTGAAGCTGTTTGAATATTTAAATAAGGAATTTAGTCAAGTTCAAAACGGAGTCTATGCGCCGTATTATTACAGAACATTGGGATATAGAAAAGATTTATCCGCGTCTCCTACCGTTCTTCGCGCGAACGGAATCTATGCACTTTTTACGCAAACAACTCCGGTTATTTTAAAAAGCGAAAAGATCGCAGGCAACAAATTTTCTTTGTTTGCCGATGCAACCGGAACAGAGCTTGAATATTCGGCAAAGATTGATTCCGCTTTGGGAACCAGAAATTTTAATACGAACAAAGATCATTTTTCTCCTGACTATAAACATATTATTGAGGTTGGAATTCCCGGGCTTATTGAAGAAATCAATTATTCATTGCTAAAACATCAAGAAGATCGGGAAAAAGAAGAAACGCTTTCTGCGATGAGATATACGCTTTTCGGTTTTTTAAAAATGATAGAGAAATATATACAACAAGCAGAAAAACTAAAAACAGATGAAAATTATCATAAAAATCGTTTGGAATTTATCATAGAAAATTGCAGCGCTCTTCTCAATGGAAAACCGCAGACATTTGCGCAGGGTCTGCAGCTGATATGGTTCTGTCATCTTGCTTTTTTGATGGAAGAACGCGGAGCTATGGCTCTGGGAAGATTAGATCAATACTTATATCCGCTGTACAAAAAGGATATAGAAGCAGGAATCCTTTCCGATAGCGATGTGATTGAACTTCTTGAAAATGTATTTATTCGTCTTAAAGATGATGTGGTAAATATATGTATCGGCGGTCAGGACATGAACGGTTCCTGTCAAATCAACGGCCTTAGCTACTGCATTTTGAAAGCCGTAGGGAACTGTAATGCTCCCGGCCCCAATCTTTCGCTCAGACTGACTAAAAATACTCCTGATGAATTTTTAGATGAATGTCTGAAGGTTATCGGAACGGGACTGGGATATCCTGCGATCATGAATGACGATGTCAACATTAAAGCACTGAAAAAATACGGTTATGATGAGGAAGATATTTATAATTACTCCATGGTAGGCTGTATCGAAAACTTTATAACCGGTATGCAGCCTCCTTGGTCCGACGGCAGATTTGATACGCCGAGATTCTTTGATTTTGTATTGAATAACGGCGTCAGCGAAACCAATAAATCAATAGGTCTTCGCACCGGAAATGTTGAAGATATAAAATCCATGAAAGAGTTTATGGAGGCGTTTGAACGACAGCTGGAATACGGTGTTCAGGAATATATTGCTTTGTTTAACAGTCAAAATAATCAAATAAACCAAAAATATTTTCCGGAACCGTTTTTATCGTGCTTTTGCTATGATTGTATAGGAAGAGGACTGGATATCAATAATGGGGGCAGTAAATATCCGTCGGTTCACGGAGCCGCGGTTATGGGGATCGGAACCGTAGCGGATTCTCTTGCAGCCATTGAAAAAGTAGTGTTTATTGATAAAGAAGCTACACTTGTTGAAGTAAAAGAGGCGCTTAATCACAATTTTGAAGGATTTGAAGCGTTAAGAAATAAACTTTTAGCGGCGCCTAAATACGGAAATAATGATGATTTTGCGGATAAATATGCCGTATGGTTTATTTCGTATCTTTCTAAGCTTTTCGGCAGATATAAAACGCGTGATGGAGGAGGCGTCTATATTGCGGCCGCGGCTAATGTAAGCAATATTTATGCCGGCCATATTATTAACGCAACACCTGACGGAAGAAAAAGAGGTGAACCTCTTTCTGACGCGGCTTCTCCTACTTACGGAAAAGATACAAAAGGGGTTACGTCAACGCTTAACAGCGTTTCAAAACCGGATTATACAAAAGTTGCTTGCGGTAGTGTGGTCAATCAAAAGTTTTCTCCGTCCATGTTTGGGAATGAAAAACGTAAGAAATTACTTGCCCTTATACGAACTTATTTTAAATCGGAAGGGCAAGAAATCCAAATCAATGCCACGTCAAGAGAAATTTTGGAAGATGCGATGATTCATCCGGAAAATTATCAGAATCTTGTTGTCAGAGTATCGGGATTTTCGGCCTTCTATATATCCCTTGATAAGGATGTGCAACTGGATATTCTAAACCGAACGCAGCAGGGATAAAAAATGATTTATATTTCAAATATTCAACATTTTTCTGTGGGCGACGGGGAAGGAATTCGAACTACGGTATTTTTTAAAGGATGCAATCTGCGTTGCCCGTGGTGCCATAATCCTGAAAATCTGTGTAAAGAAGTATCGATACTGAAGTACCCGAATCAACAAAAAACAGAGGTCTGCGGATATCAAACATCAGCGCAAGCAATTCTGCCGGAACTTTTGGAAGACAAAAATTATTATCTGGCCAGTGGCGGAGGGGTAACGCTTTCGGGGGGAGAGGTCATGCTTCAGGCAAGAGGAGCCGCGGAGCTTGCCAATCTGCTGAAGAACCATGATATTTCGGTACTTATTGATACCGCGGGATGTGTGCCCTACCAATTTTTTAAAGAAATAAATCCATTCGTTAAAGGGTATCTTTTTGATTTTAAAACAGCAAGCGAAGAAAAATATAAAGAAATCGGCGGAGATTTGAATCTTGTAACCGGGAATATAAAGCAGCTGCTTCAGGAAAACAGATGGATTCGTATCAGAATTCCGTTGATTCCGCATTTTAATATAGATGAACCATCAATACAGCAAATTTGCATTCATCTGAAAACACTTCATGTGAAAGAAGTGGATTTGCTTCCGTTTCATCGGTTAGGAAGTGCAAAATATGCGGCTATGGGACTTTGTTACGCATACAAAGATGTTTTGCCTATCGAAAAAGATAAACTGGAAAAGATTCAACAGTATTATTCAAAATATTTTAAAATAAATATAGAAAGTTAGGTGGACGAGTATGAAAGTAAAAGCAGCAGTATTTATGGGAGAAAACAAGAATTTTGAAGTTCGTGAATTTGAGGTGACAAAGCCGCCGAAAGGATATGCGCAAATGGAACTTTTGGCAAGCGGCATTTGCGGCACCGATATACACATCCATAACGGTAAATTACCGTCGGCAGCCCCGGCGATTATAGGACATGAATTTGTTGGACGTATAACAGATGTAAACAGTGAGGAGGCTGCCCAATACGGATTAAAACTGGGAGACGCGGTTATTGCCGATATCGCGGTACCTTGCGGAAAATGCGTTCTTTGCAAAAACGGGGATGACGCGAACTGTGTGAATATGCAGCTTACAAACAGCGGCAGTATCGATATACCCCCGTATCTGTATGGCGGCTACACGGAGATGAATTATACGCCGCTTGCGAATTTGATCAAAATTCCCGAAGAACTTGATCCGATTCTTGCGGCAACGTTCGCCTGTCCCGGACCTACGGTGATCCATGCTTGCTGTCTTGCGGAAAAGGCCGGAGTAGAACTGAGAAACATAAATACAGCGGTTGTTCAAGGGCTTGGACCGGTTGGCATCTTTGCGGTTATGTATCTGAAAAAAATGGGAATAAAAAAGGTATACGCGATTACACGCGGCAGTCATATCAAACGAGAAGAACTTACCCTGCTTTCCGGCGCCGATCAAATCTTCAATCTGTCAAAAGAAGGAGCGGAGTCAATTACGGCTTTGTTAAAGAAAGAAAATGAGGGATTGGGAGTGGATTTATGTCTTGAAGCATCCGGCGCGCCGAACGCATTTGTGCAGGGAATGGATATTCTGCGTAACAGAGGTGTATATCTTGTTCCGGGTCAGTATAGTAATTCCGGGAGCATAGAAATTCAACCCCAAATGATTACGTTTAAAGCGCTTCACATCATCGGCTCCTCGCAGTATTCTGTATGCGATGTAAAAAAATATCTTGAATTTTTAAAGAATAATAAAGATTTGCATCCTATTATCAGTCAACTTGCAAATAAATATAACATCAGCCAGATCAATGAGGCAATCGCGGACGCAAAGGATAGAAATAATATAAAAACACTTTTGATCCAGTAATCCTGTTAAATTTTATTGGATAAAATTCCTCATTTTTCAAATACTATTCCTGTAAACTGAAATAAAAGGAGACTATATATGAAAGCAACAGGAATCGTTAGAAGAATTGATGAACTTGGACGTGTTGTGATACCTAAAGAGATTCGGCGTACTCTGCATTTCAGAGAAGGGGATCCTTTGGAGATTTTTACCGATAAAGAAGGCGGGGTAGTATTAAAAAAATATTCGTTGATGGGCGACATCGAGCAATATGCCAAAGAATTTGCGGAATCTATTTATCATAGCTTAGGATATACAACCGTCATCACGGATAAAGATAGTGTTCTTGCCGCTTCCGGACAGGGCAAAAAAGATTTTATGGGAAAAAATCTTTCGGAAGATATGCAGCGCAGAATAGAGACACGCAGAGGGGTTATGACGGATAAAAAGGGAAAAGAAGCGCCCATACCCATTATAGACCATGATGAAAATCAATATATATCTCAATGCATTTTACCTATTCTTGGCGGCGGAGATGTTCTTGGCGCTGTTGTTGTTGCATCCAATGAGGAAAGTTTAAATGATATTGCCTATAAAAACGCGGAAACAGCGGCATATTTTTTAGGATATCAGGCAGAATAAAAAAAGGGTTGTTTCACTAAAATCAGTGAGACACCCTTTTTTATTTACAACTATTATTGAATGGAATCTTTGAGAGCTTTACCGGCTTTAAATACAACAGCTTTGCTTGCAGGAATTTGAATGGTAGCGCCGGTGGCAGGATTTTTGCCGGTTCTGGCAGCACGCTCTTTTACTTCAAAGGAGCCAAAGCCCATAATCTGAACTTTTTCACCGTTCTTAAGTGCTTCCTCAATAAGTTCAAGTACAGCGTTTACGGCTTTTTCTGCATCTTTTTTTGAGATCTCGTTTTTTGCAGCCAATGCATTGATTAAATCTGCTTTGTTCATTTTAATTTCCTCCAAATAAATTGAAATTTATTCACTAACACCGTAAAGTGATTAGTCACTGTCCCAATATTAGCACATTTTAATCTAAATGTCAACACCGCTATGAATAAAAGTACATGTTTTTTGCGATGTTTTTAATAGAATATTACTAACTTTTATTTATTTTGTGATTTTATGTTGGCTTTGTGCTAAATCATGGATTTTTACGTTTTTTCTTTGCATTTGTTTTTTAAATCATCTATAAAATCTTTTGTTTTCGCAAACAGTGTTACTTCCGGAGAAACTCCTGCTTTTCTGCACAGATGAACCAGTTGAAAAAGGATTTCTCCTAATAGTTGTTCCTTATCCTGCCGCAGACCGATACTGGCCAGTGCGGCTGTGATGTCGTTTATAGTCTTTTCTTCATCGGGACCGTTTATACCTTGTTTTGATGCTTTATGCTGTATTTTTTCTGCGTAAGCTAAAGCGGGAAGCGTTTGGGGAACATCTTCCATTATTTCATTGAAAGATTGCAGATTTTTTTCTTTTCTTTTCATCTCTTCCCACGCGTCATTGATATTGCCTGTGTCGGCGCAGGCAGTAAAAACGGAAGGATGACGACGGATCATCTTTCGGCATATCGCGTCCGTTATATCGTAAAAATTAAATTCGCTGCATTTTTTTCCGATTTGCGCGTGAAAAACGACTTGGAAGAGCACATCGCCTAATTCATCATATAAACGATAGATATCTTCCTTATCAATGGCTTCAGCCACTTCATAAGCTTCCTCGATCAAATAGGGACGCAGGCTTTTGTGTGTCTGTACCGAATCCCAAGGACATCCGTTTTGACCGCATAGAATATCGGTAATCTGTAAAAGGTGTTTTTCGGTATATTTATATACTTCAGTTAATTCCACTTTTTTTAAAAAAATACTGGTTGTATGATTATAAAATTGCTGTCTGTCTAATTCAAAAAGTGGAAAACGCGCAGAAAAGCCGTTGCCTTCTGCATCTTCGGCATAAAAATCAATGAAAAAATCATCGCCGTATATTTCAGAGAGAATGCATTTAAGTTCACCGGCAATCAGACGGGAATCAATACAGACGATCAAATTGTTTGTATCACAAGACGGCAGAGAACCGTCAAGCAGCTGCTGACTTGTAAAATCTGTTCGCGGGCCGGATACTTTCAGGCAAGCTGCGGCGCATTCGGCAAGAGAAACGCCCGGCAGAATCTCAATCTCTTCCGGGTTTAAGAGGGACACAGAGGTGTCATCCAAGGCTGAACCATACACAATATAGCAACAATCTTGTGAACGCCTCAAAGCCACACAAATAAGCTTGTTAAGGTCATCAAAATCTTCCGCAGTTTCATAGAGCGCGTCAAAGGTGCTGTAAACAATATTATTCTTTTTTAAAAAAGCGGCAAGAGGCATTTTTTCTGTGCGCAAAAATACTGTTTGCGCATTTTTTATTTTGGCAAAGGCGGCAAGAGTAAGGTTTTCAGCTTTTCCCGCGCCGGCACCGATAATGGTTATCATAAAATCACTCTCCTGGGTCGATCACACCAATTTTAATAAAAAGTTTTTCTAATTTTTTTCCGCCGGGCATCAGTTGAAGATCCTCTTTGTCAAAAACTTTAAAGAGAATTAATCCGGCAAAATAGGCAATAGCGGCAGCAAGAATGATAGCGGCGGCGATTATTTTAGCGAGCGCGCCTCCAGCAGCCAACTGCATAGCAAAAAGCGCTTTCATTCCATAAATAACAACGGCCATAACGGCGGCTGCGCCGAGGGGGCGAAGAAACATTCGCTTGAAATCCAAACGCATCCGAGCGTGTTTTCTCACAAAAATTACATCAAGCACCGCCGCGATTCCATAGCAAACGACTGTTCCCACCGGTACGCCGGTCATTCCGATATGCTGATTTGGAATTAAAACAAGGTTTAAAACAATTTTTACGGCCATACCGATAGCCAGATTGATAACCGGAATACTTACCTTGCCCATTCCCTGCAGGATCCCTGCGGTGGTCTGTATAATCGAAAGAAATAACACGCCGATGGAAAGTATTTGCAGAAACCCTACGGTTATCGCGATTTTTTCATCTGCGGTAAGTACCATGGAGCCATAGGTTTTGGTTTCATAAGTATACAGCAGCAACAAAATTTCCCGCGCCATGGTGAAAAATCCAACGGAACAGGGAAGCCCGATAATCATGGAAAGCTTTAACCCCGTTTTAGAAATACGCCGAACCTCTTTTTTATGGTTTGGCACAGCCAAAGCGTTGCTGATAGCGGGAACAAGCGCCATGGAAAGGGCTACAGTCAGTACGGTGGGCAAGTTAATCAGCGTTCCGCAATCACTTTTTAAATAACCGTAAAGCGCGTCAATATATTCGGAAACGTATCCGAAATTCTGTTGAAGAATGGATTTTACCATGACCGAGTCAATCGCGTCCACCAATGGTTTTACCGCGCCGCCGATCGTCATGGGAATAGCGATTTGCAGCAGACGCTTCATTACAAGGCGGGAGGATTTTTCAATTTTTGATTGTTCCAGATATGAAAAAATTTTCTTTTTATCATGCCGGTACATAATAAATATAACAATAAACGCAGCGGCTTCGGAGATCGTAATGCCGAAAAGTGCACCGGCCGCGCCCATGATATAATCATATTTATTATACCAAGAGATGGCAAAATAAAAGCCGGCAATGAGTTTTATCAGCTGTTCTACCAATTGTGTAATTGCCGTTGGATTCATATTTTGCATTCCTTGATAATAGCCCCGGAAAGCGGAGAGAACAGATACAAAGAAGAGGGAAAGTGAAATCGCGGCAATGGGTTCCCAAGAATCAATTTTTAATACTCCGGAAATCACCGGCGCGCCGATGAGCATTAAAGCCGATGTGATGCCGCCGATAATAGTTAGTATTTTTAAAGAGGAACGGAATACCTGATGGGCACCGTTGAAATTTCCCTTGCTGCGCTGCTCGGCAACTAACTTGGAAATTGCCGTAGGAATACCGGAAGTGGAGAAGATAAGCAAAAAGGTATAAATCGGATATACCGCGGAATAAACCCCCATCGTTTCTTCTCCCACGATATGGCGCAGAGGGATTTTATAAACAGCGCCGATAATTTTGCATATTAAACCGGCAACGGCTAAAATTAAAGCGCCGTTCAAAAAAGATTTCTTTTTATCAGACATGAGAGCACCTCAAAATATTTTCCTATGACGATTATATAACTTTTTGGCGTTTGTGTAAATAAAATTATCGTTTGCCACCATGGCCTGTTCTGTATTATAATATTTTATTATATTGTTAGGGGGAAAATATGAAAGATACTATAGCGGCTATTGCGACGCCTGTGGGAAAAGGCGGTGTTGCTATTATTCGTATCAGCGGACCGGAAGCGCACACGTGTCTTGAAAAAATATTTTTTAATAAAAATATGGAACTGCGCCGGATGTATTACGGGGGTGTTTATGACAACGAAACACTGCTGGATCGGTGCTTATGTGTAAAATTCGATGTCGGAGCCTCCTATACAGGAGAAAAAACGGCGGAAATTCAATGCCACGGCGGATATGCTTCGGCACAGGATATTTTAAATACTGTGCTGAAAAACGGTGCGCGTTTAGCCCAGAACGGAGAATTTACCAAGCGCGCTTTTTTAAACGGAAAGATTGACCTTTCCCAGGCAGAAGCCGTGGGAGATATGATTGAAGCGGATACCCAAGGAGCGTCCCGTGCTGCTGCCAGATTGCTCAGCGGTGAATTGGGAAAAAAAATTAACGGTTTTCAGGAAGAATTGAAAGAACTGATTACCGAAATTGAGGCCGGTATTGATTATCCTGATGAGATCGATGAACAACATACGGCTGATACCATACAGGAGAGAGTCAGACAGATGCTTCCGCAAATCGATGCGTTGATTGCAAGCTATTCCCGCGGAAAGCTTATAAAAGACGGATTGTCGGTATGCATCATCGGCAAACCCAACGCGGGGAAAAGCTCTTTATTAAACGCACTTTGCGGATGGGAACGCGCTATCGTTACGCCGATTGCCGGAACAACGAGAGATACGCTGCATGAAGTATTGGAATTAGCAGGCCTTAAGATTCATCTCTTTGATACTGCCGGAATGCGGAAAAGCGAGGATATCATTGAAAAAGCGGGGATCGCGCGGTCCTACAGTACGGCTCAAGAGAGTGATATGATTCTTTGTGTTACCGATTCCTCACAGGAAGATGACTTTCTTTGGTTAAAGGAGCAAAAAGAATTGATGCATAAAAAGGGGATGTTTCTTTTTAATAAATGCGATGTAAAGATTGCTCCTCAAAAGGAATTGCCGTTTCCTTGGCCGCGTGAAGATATCAGTGTAAAAACAGGGAAGGGACTTCCGAACATTATTAATTTTATTGAAGCGTATGCGAAAGAAAGCAGCGCTTCGTCAGAATTGGCGATTACTTCAATACGTCATCTTGAGGCATTGAAAGCCGCAAAAGAGGCGTTGAACAGTGCTTTGGAGAATATGCCGCCCGATATTCTCAGTATTGATTTAACGGAAGCGTGGATACAGTTGGGAACCATTACGGGGCAGAATGTCACCGAAGATATTGTAAATAATATTTTTGAAAAATTTTGTGTAGGGAAATAATATGGAATACAGCGGA
Organism: uncultured Selenomonadales bacterium; assembly: GCA_905200615.1. GTDB lineage: Bacteria > Bacillota > Clostridia > Christensenellales > QALW01 > UMGS1322. The sequence goes on from CAJKLB010000009.1 coordinate 9,671, forward strand.
GGAAAATTTGATATTATTGTTGCCGGTGCAGGACATGCCGGCTGTGAAGCGGCGCTTGCCTGCGCTCGCATGGGATTAAAAACCCTGTTGCTTACCCTTACAAAGGACGCGGTTGCTTTTATGCCGTGCAACCCGGCCATCGGCGGCACCAGTAAGGGACATCTCGTAAGGGAGATTGACGCTTTGGGCGGTCAGATGGGCATCAGTGCTGATCAGACAGCACTGCAGATGAAGATGCTGAATACCAGTAAAGGCCCGGCGGTTCATTCTTTGCGCTGCCAAGCGGATAAAATGGCATATCAGCTTTTTATGCGAAAAATATTGGAGAGACAGGAGAATCTTACACTAAAGCAGGATGAAGCTTCCGAAATTCTCACAAAAAGCGGCTGTATCGTGGGGCTGAAAACGGCAGTAGGAGCCGTATATCAGGCCAATGCCGTGGTCATTGCCGCCGGCGTATATTTAAAAAGCCGTATCATTACCGGGGAATGGGAGAGAGCCTGCGGCCCTTCCGGATTTATTAACGCGACATTTCTTTCGGATTCTATCAAATCACTGGGAATTCCGATGCAGCGGTTTAAAACGGGGACTCCTGCAAGGGTTGACGGAAATACGCTGGATTATGATAAAATGGAAATCCAAAATGGCGAGAATGTTCCTTATAGCTTTTCTTTCTTATCAAAAGAGGCTGTTCAGTCTCCCTGCCCGTGTTATTTAACATATACTAATGAAAAAACACATAAAATTATTTTGGATAATTTGCACCGCTCACCGATGTACAGCGGCAATATCAAAGGTACCGGTACCCGATACTGCCCAAGCATTGAAGATAAAATCGTAAAATTTTCGGATAAGCCCCGGCATCAGCTGTTTGTGGAACCGGAGGGATTATATACTACTGAAATGTATCTTCAGGGACTTTCGTCTTCGCTTCCGGCAGAAGTACAGATTGAAATGATTCACACCATTTCGGGATTGGAACATGCCGAAGTCGTGCGCCCGGGCTATGCGATAGAATATGATTGCATTGATCCTACGGCGCTGTATCCTACATTAGGGGCGAAAGATATAAAAGGCTTATATTTTGCAGGACAAATCAATGGCTCCTCGGGGTATGAGGAAGCCGCCGCCCAGGGCTTGCTAGCAGGAATAAACGCGGCGCTTTTTGTAAAAGGCAAGGAGCCGTTGATTCTCTCGCGTGCAGAGAGTTATATCGGTGTTTTGATTGATGATTTAACGATAAAAGGAACGAATGAACCGTATCGAATGATGACTTCACGAGCGGAATTTCGTTTAAAATTGCGTCAGGATAATGCGGATTTACGTTTGACGCCGATCGGTAAGAAAGTGGGATTGGTAGATGAAAAACGGTATGCATGTTTTATAGAAAAAAGAAATCGACAGCAAGATGCCGCGGCAAAGTTAAAACAGCAAAAATTATCTTATGAGCAGACAAAAGAACTTTTTGCATGTAAAAATTTAGAAGAACCTGTGGCACCGCTCAGCGGAGAGGAACTTTTGCGGCGAAAGGAATTTTCTTATAACGAACTGCAGCGGATATTTTCCGAATTGCCGGAATTGACTGCGGCTGAAGCGGTCACGGTGGAAACCGATATTAAATATGAAGGATACTTAAAAAAACAGGAAATACAGATTGCCCAGATGCAAAAGCTTGAAAAAAAGCTGTTGCCGGAAAATATTGATTATCATGCGATTTTAGGATTGAGATTAGAAGCACGCCAAAAGCTGGCGAAGCAGCGCCCGGCTTCTATCGGTCAAGCCAGCAGAATCAGCGGTGTTTCGCCTGCGGACATTGCCGTATTGCTTGTTGCGCTGGAAAAAGGTGAAGGCAATGGATGAACTTTTATATATGATAGATGCTTCTTTTGCGCGGAGCAATATCCGATTGACCGCGGAGCAAAAGGTACAATTTCAAATTTACTGTGAGTTTTTGCTGGAATATAATCAAAAAGTGAATTTAACAGCGATTACGCAGAAACAGGAAATTATTGATATGCATTTTATTGATAGTCTTGCCGGGACACATTTGTCTGAAATTTCAAACGGCGCGGTTTGTGCCGATATCGGTACAGGCGCTGGGTTTCCGGGAGTGCCACTGGCCATTGCACGGCCGGATATTCAGGTGGTACTGATTGACTCATTAAAGAAACGCTTGGTTTTTCTTGATGAATTAAAAGAAAAACTGAATTTAAAAAATGTATATACTTTACATGGCCGAAGCGAGGATCTGGCGCATGATAACCAATTACGCGAACACTTTGACTGCGTGTTTTCCCGTGCGGTGGCAAGGCTCAACGTGCTAAGTGAATATGTATTGCCTTTTGTAAAAAAGGGAGGCTATATGCTGGCATGGAAAGGTCCTGCGTTTACCGAAGAACTGGAAGAGGCGAAAAATTCCTTAAAAATACTTGGTGCGGAAGTTGAAAATATTTATACGTCTGATGTGGACCAACGGCAGCATTTTATTGTGGCCATAAAAAAATGCGGCATAACTCCGCTGAAATATCCCCGTCAAGCCGGGACGCCGAAAAAGAATCCTTTGTAAAATAGTTTGACTTTATATCTGCTTTTTGGTAGAATATACTTGTTAGTTGTGTCAATTGTGAGGTAAATAAAAATGATTTTTACATTAGGTACTACAGACGTTCGAACCAAAACTTATAATAATTATGATGCTTTGGAAAGAGATCTGCTTTTATGCGAGGCCGGAAGCGTTTTTGCCGGGCAAAAAAAAGGTACGGAAAATGCTTGGAATATGATTGCCGTAACGGATCCGGATTCCGGAGAGTATTTTGGCCTTGGCCTTTTAACGGCAACCAATAAAGAACCGCATATTCTTTCTACGGAAAACAATATGCTTTTTATCGGAGCGGATAATTTTGTGGTTGCCTTTGATATTGCGGCAAGACAGGTTCGGTCCATTATTCCTCTGCCCAGTGATTTTGTTGATTTTTTCTATATTGCCAACAAAGGCATGGTCTTTATGGTACACAAAAAAGGGGTGATCGTAAAGGATGATGAAGCGCAGGATATCTGGCGCGTTTCCAGAGGAAATATGTCAGGTTATTCGCTGGAAAAAAATCTGTTTGTAATGGAGCTTGCTTCCGGCAGAACGGTGGCGTTTAAAATCAGTAACGGTAAAGAAGTAAATTTTAAATAATGATGAAACAGCGGACTCACTTTTTTGAGTTCGTTATTTTATATGACTTGTTAACGGAGGGAAAATATGCTAAAAATAACGCATCTTACAAAAAGTTACGGAAATAAAAAAGCGGTGGATGATCTGACATTAGATATACAGCCGGGGGATATTTACGGGTTTATCGGTCATAACGGTGCGGGGAAGACGACAACCATCAAATGCTGCTGCGGCATTACCCCTTTTGATGATGGCGAAATCCTGATTGACGGCCTTTCTGTTGTACAAGAGCCGGAAAAATGTAAAGCCATAATGGCGTATATTCCGGATAACCCTGATCTATATGAATTTCTCACCGGCATTGCTTATCTGAATTTTATTGCGGACGTTTACGGAGTTCCTAAGAATGTTCGGGAGGAAAAAATTCAGCTTTATGCCGATACTTTTGAAATTACGGCTGATTTAGCGCAACCGATCAGTGCTTATTCGCACGGTATGAAACAAAAACTTGCTATTATATCCGCGTTGATTCATTCCCCGAAACTGATTATCATGGATGAACCTTTTGTAGGACTTGATCCCAAGGCCACGCATTCTTTAAAACTGATTATGAAGGATATCGTAAGCAACGGCGGCGCGATTTTCTTTTCAACGCATGTGTTGGAAGTTGCCGAGAAGCTTTGCAATAAAATTGCTATTATCAAGGGCGGGCGTTTGATCCAATGCGGCAATACCCAGGAAGTTAAGGGGAATGCCAGTTTGGAAGATGTATTTCTTGAATTGGAGGAAAAATAAAAATGTTTAAAGCGCTTGTAAGCACAAGGCTGAAATATTTTTTGCATTCGTTTATTACAGGAAGAAATAAAAAGCAAACAAAAAAAATGGGTGCCGGAATGCTTGTTTTGATTGCATTTTGTATGATTTTTTTATGCTTTTCTTTCGGAACGATTTGGTATCAGATGGGAGTAGGTCTGGTTCCCGCAGGATTTGGAAGTCTTTATTTTTCAATGGCTTTTATTATGGCTTTTGCCCTCTGCTTTTTAGGCAGCGTTTTTGTAACGCAAAAAGAGATTTATGAGGCAAAGGATAACGATCTTTTACTTTCTATGCCTATCCGACCGATTTTAATTCTGTTCAGTCGTTTGGCGGCTTTAGTCATACTTTGTTTCCTTTATCAGTTGATTATTATGCTTCCTGCTTATATTTCTTATGTAATGATCGCAGGGTTTGAGCTGATTACTTTTTTTATCTTTGTCCTGTTGAATATTTTATTTCCCTTCCTCAGTGTTGCGATCAGCAGCATTTTCGGATGGATACTGGCTATGGTAAGCCGAAAGCTCGGCGGAAAAAATATCATAACGGTGATTGTTTCGCTTGTCGGTTTAGTTCTTTACTTTTACGTTTACGGACAAATACAAACCATTATAAGCGGTATTTCTTCTGCCGGAGGACAGCTGACGCAGCTTTTTCAAAATTCCTTATATCCGATATTTGCGTTCGGAAACGCTGTGGTATCTCATGGAATATTAGAGTTGCTCACGTCCATTCTTATTTGCGTTCTTCCGTTTGCCTTGATGGCTTGGCTGCTTTCCAGAAATTTTGTAAAAATTGTGGCGGGGCAGAAACAAATCAGACGGAAAAAATATGTGGCCGGAAGATTAAAAAGCAGCAGCAATTACAGCGCGTTATTAAAAAAAGAAGCAAAGCATTTTTTCGGCAACCCAATGTATCTTCTCAATGGAGGCCTAGGATATATTCTAATGATCGGAATTGCTGTGTTTTCAATTTTTGAAATGGATCAATTGGACACTGTTTTACAGCAAATACCTCAGTTGCATACGTTTAAAATGCCCATATGTCTTTTTATTTTATGTTTTATGGGGGCTACCGGATTGATTTCGGCGCCTTCTGTTTCTTTAGAAGGAAAAACACTGTGGCTGTTAAAAGTTATTCCGGTGCCGGTAAAAAATATTTTGCGTGCTAAAGCGGATCTTCAAGTTTGGATATCCTGTATTGCCACTGTTCTTTCGGCTGTGATTTTACATTTTACGGTACGTCTTACTTTGTTTGAAACGATTATGCTTATATTGACTGCCTGCCTTTTTCAGTATACAGGCGCTTATACCGGATTATATATCAATCTGCTGCTGCCTAAATTCGATTGGATTAATGAAACTGTTGCAATAAAGCAATCGGCCAGCGTTATAATCGCCATGCTTATTATGATGACACTTACGGGGCTTTCTGTGGCATTCCTCTTTCTTATAGAAAATGTCACATTATTTACGGCATTGATTACAGTAATTTATGCGGGTACCGCATGGGGAACTTTTGAATTATGCATGCATTCAGGCGTGAAAAAATTTAAAGCTTTATAAAATTTATATCCCCCTAAAAATCATTTGATTTTTAGGGGGATACGTTTTAAGATAGAAAAATTTGTATTAACACGGATAAAATCATTTTTTTAATACAATTATCGCCTTGCGACGTTTTAACTATTGTATCTATTTTTTACGGAGACCTCAAAAAGCTTATTCAGAGGGCCTTTGCTGCGAGAAACATTGAAACTATTCCCACTCAATTGTCGCCGGAGGCTTACCGGTAATATCGTATACGACACGATTGATATGGGGAACCTCATTGACGATGCGGGAGGAAATTCGATCCAGAAGAGAGTAGGGGAGATGCGCATAGGTGCAGGTCATAAAATCACTTGTGATGACAGCGCGTACTGCAACGGTATAATCATACGTGCGTCCGTCACCCATAACGCCCACGCTTCGCGTATTAGTCAAAACGGCAAAATATTGATGCGCTTTTGCGCGAGAGTGAGAGATTTCATCGCGTACGATCGCGTCAGCTTCACGCAAAACATCTAATTTTTCTTTGGTTATCTCACCTACAATACGGATTGCTAACCCCGGACCGGGGAACGGTTGACGATTTATTAATACGTTAGCAAGTTTTAACCGGCGGCCAAGCTGGCGCACTTCATCTTTAAAAAGACCGCGCAACGGCTCCACTAAACCGATAAAGCCCATATCTTTCGGCAGGCCGCCTACATTATGATGGCTTTTTATTGTAGCGGAATTATTAGCGCCGGATTCGATGACGTCCGGGTAAATTGTACCTTGAGCAAGAAATTTACAGTCTCCGTATTTACGGGCTTCTTCCTCAAAGAGGGCTACGAATTCACGACCGATAATTTTACGTTTTTGTTCCGGATCGGTAACACCGCTGAGCTTTTTAAGAAAACGATCCTGAGCGTTGACACGTACGAATTGAAGCTTTTTCTTTGAAAATACGGCTTCAATTTCATCCCCCTCGTTTTTGCGCATACAGCCGTGATCTACAAAGATGCATACAACCTGATGAGGAATGGCTTTTTCAAGCAATGCTGCGCATACAGAGGAATCTACGCCGCCGGAGAGGCCTAAAAGAACCTTTTCATTGCCTACTTGAGCACGGATAGCCTGAACCTGCTGTTGAATGTAATCTTCCATGGTAAAATCACCTGTTGCGCCGCAGATGTTATAAACAAAATTTTTGATCATTGCGGTACCGTTTTCGGTCGTTTCTACTTCCGGATGAAACTGCAATCCGTAAAGATTTCTTTGGGTGTTGGCAATGGCGGCATTGGTACAGTTATCAGAATGGGCGATAGAAATAAAGCCCGGCGGGAGAGTTTCTACATGGTCTGTATGGCTCATCAGAGTTTTATTGTTTTGCGGAATGTTTTTAAATAAAAGAGAAGACGTATCAAGAATAGTGTCAATTTTACCATATTCGCGCATAAAACCGCTTTCTACGGTGCCGCCGAGCGTGTGACACATCAGCTGAAGACCGTAGCATATACCCAAAACAGGAATTCCCAGGTCAAAAACGGCAGGATCGCATGTCGGTGCGTTCACTTCATATACACTGCTGGGACCTCCGGTAAAGATAATTCCTATAGGATTCAATTCTTTGATTTGTGCTGCGGTAAGATTTCCCGGTTTGATAACGGAATACACATGACACTCACGCACGCGCCGGGCAATCAGTTCTTTGTATTGACCGCCGAAATCAAGTACAAGTATGGTTTGGTTTTGCATAAAAAATCTTCCTTAAAATAATATTTATATTACGCATTGAATATATAATAAAATGCGCATTTTGTCAATAAAAAAGACCATAGCGTTCCTAAGAAACAATGGTTTTGAAGAATAAAAACAGATTTTTTTTTTTATGAGAACAGCAGATAAATATTGCTAAAAAATGCGTTTGATGATATAATGCATACGATAAAAATAAAGAATTCGAGGGATGCTATGAATCATGTAATGATACCTCGGCATTATGAGGAAAAATTAGACATTTATCAAACACAGCTTGCTATCGGCAGATTAAAACAAATATTTCAAAAAAAATTAGCAGCCGCGCTGAACTTGAAACGCGTAACGGCGCCGTTATTTGTTTTACCGGAAACCGGATTAAATGATGATTTAAACGGAGTAGAACGAGCGGTTACTTTTGATATAAAGGCTACGGGGAAAATGGCGCAAGTGGTTCATTCCCTTGCAAAGTGGAAACGCATGGCGTTGCATGACTACCATTTTGAAATCGGGACAGGATTATATACGGATATGAACGCGATACGCCGTGATGAAGAGTTGGATAATTTTCATTCCGTGTATGTTGACCAATGGGATTGGGAACGGGTGATTACACGAGAACAAAGGAATATCGAATTTTTAAAAAGCACGGTAGAGCAGATCGTTACGGCTATTGCCGATACCTTGCAGGAGATAAAAAAAGAATTCCCCGCGCTTACGGCGAACGTTAAGCGGGAAGTTGCATTTATTACTTCACAGGAGCTGGAAGATTTATATCCCGCGCTTTCCCCCAAAGAACGGGAAAATAGGTATACAAAGGAGCATGGCACAGTTTTTATTATGCAGATCGGGGATCGCCTGAAATCCGGAAAGCCGCATGACGGCAGAGCCCCGGATTATGATGATTGGAAACTTAACGGTGATATTTTCTTTTGGAATGATGTGCTGGAGTGTGCTATGGAAATTTCATCAATGGGAATACGAGTGGATGAAAAGGCGCTGGATGAGCAATTGAATAAGACAGATTGCAATTATCGGCGTGTTTTGCCTTTTCATCGTATGCTGCTGGCAGGGGAATTGCCGCTTACGATCGGCGGCGGTATCGGACAATCCAGATTATGTATGCTGCTGCTGCAAAAAGCACATATCGGTCAGGTTCAGGTATCGGTTTGGGATGAGGAAACGATAAAAACTTGCAGTGAAAACGGTATTTCCTTGCTTTAATGAAAACGATAAGGAGGAATTTTTAATGCGTTATGATTACCAGACAAAAGGAACCTGTTCTACAAAAATTTCTTTTGATATTGACGGAAATGTTATAAGAAATGTCCAATTTACCGGCGGATGCAACGGTAATTTAAAGGCAATTTCTTCTTTAGTTGACGGAATGACCGTGCAGGAAATTGAAAAGAAACTTCAGGGAATTACCTGCGGATGGAAGAAAACCAGTTGTTCCGATCAGTTAGCCAATGCGGTCCGTAAGGCTTATGAGGAAAGCAGGCATGAATGATTTTGTTTTCTATACGCCAACCCAAGTATTTTTTGGAAAAAACGCGTTGAGCAATATCGCTTTTCATATTCGCCGGCTGGGCGCCTCCCGTGTACTGCTGCATTTCGGCGGACATTCGGCGCTTTCTTCGGGGGTTATTGATAAAATAGAGTCGCAGTTGGCGCAAAACGATATAGATAGCGTTCGTCTTGGCGGCGTTTCTCCGAATCCGCGCATTGAACTGGTTCGCCAAGGAATCCGGCTTTGCAAAGATGAGAAAATCGATTTTATTCTTGCGATCGGCGGCGGTAGTGTTATTGACAGTGCCAAAAGCATTGGAATGGGGCTTGCAAATGAAAAAGATCCTTGGGAAATGATTTCTCAAAATATAATGCCTGAAAAACATTTTCCGATGGGCTGTGTGCTTACAATCGCCGCGGCAGGCAGTGAGATGAGTAATTCCCATGTCATCACAAACGGTATTATAAAGCGGTCACTCAATCATGATTTGCTGCGTCCGGATATCGCTTTTTTAAATCCTGAGCTGACCTATACGGTATCGCGCTTTCAAACCGGCTGTGGCACAGTCGATATTATGATGCATACGCTGGAACGCTTTTTTACCGCGGATGATACGGTTCAGCCTACGGATGCACTGGCTTTGGCGCTTTTAAAACAAGTAAAGCTTGCGGGTGAAACAGCCGCCGATGATCCGGAAAATTATGAGGCAAGAGCAACACTTATGTGGGCGTCCAGTCTTTCCCATAACGGATTGACCGGCTGCGGAAAGAATACATTGTTTCCTGTACATAAGCTGGAGCATGATTTCAGCGGATTATATGATGTTGCTCACGGCGCGGGGCTTTCGGTTTTATTTCCTGCATGGGCAAAATATGTTTATCACTATGATCTTCCTCATTTTTCGCTTTTGGCACGGGAAGTATTTGATGTATGTCATGCGGATGATGCGGTTGCCGCATGGCAGGGAATAGAGAGCATGAAAGAATTTTTTAAACATATCGGAATGCCGGTAACCATGAAGGAATTGGGAATTAAAAAAGAAGATTTTTGCAAAATTGCCGATATGACAACAGATGGCGGAAATAAAAAAATATTGTCATATATACCTCTTGAAAAAGAGGATATTTTAAAAATTTATGAATTAGCAAAGTAACGGAGGATTTTAGTATGGAAAGATATGCATGGAAAGCGGTTGTGAAAGAAGGATGCCTTGAGGAATATGTTCGCAGGCATCAGGAAATTTGGCCGGAGTTGGTGGAATTGTTAAAACAGGCCGGCGTATGCAATTACAGTATATGGAATGTAGGAAATGAACTTTTTGGTTATTATGAATGCGCCAAAGGCGTTGATTTTGCGGCTAAAACACAGGCAGAGAGTCCCTTGGTGGATAAATGGAACGAGTATATGAAAGATGTAATGATCATGGAAATGGATCCGGTTACAGGTGCACAGCCGATGCTTACCGAGGTTTTTCGGCTGGATTAATTAATGAAAAGTCTTGATTTGCAGATAAAAGCAAAATCAAGGCTTTTTTTATGGTATTTTTTAATTACGGATAATTTGTGAATAGAAAAAATAAAATTTTAATAGTTGATTTTCCATACAAAAGCAGGCTTTAAGGAATTTCAGAAGGTGAAAATAAATTTTTTATTCATACGATGATACTAATTCTGAGGATTGCCTTCAAGATAAAGCATTTGTGAACAATAAAATTTTTTTAATTTTATAACGAATGATATGATGAAAAAATAAAGCAAATGCTGACGTTGTAAAAGCTTGATTTTTGTCTAAATAGACGGTATAATGAAACAAGAAAAAGAAAGGAATTCTTTATTTATGAGTAAGCAACCGAATATTGTTTTGATTATGGCTGATCAACTGGCCGCTTCTTTTATTGGCTGTTACGGCAGCGGCGTAGCGTCTACGCCGAATTTAGATACGTTAGCGGAAAATGGCTGCCGTTTTACCAGAAATTATGCCGCCGCTCCGGTATGCGCCCCTAACCGCGCCTGCATTTTGACAGGGCGATCCACCAGCATTAATGGAATTTGCTTTAATAATTTTTCATTAGGCGGAGAAAATCCGGCGTATCCGCATGTGCTGCGCCGTAACGGATATGTTACCGGAGGTTTCGGAAAATTCCATGTTACCCCCATGATGTGGCCGGTACCGCGGAACTTGGAACATTTAGGGTTTGAAGAATCGGTTGTCTCAGAAGATCCGAAATGGGGGCCGTATATTGATTGGGTAAAGGAAAATTATCCGCAATATCTTGATCGGGTAATTGCTATTACCAATGATCACAGCGGTCAGCGCGGCGCGTCCGTTCCTGTTGAAACACTGCAGGGAGCTACCAAGGAAGAAGTAGAAAATAAGAAACAGTGGTTTGAGGAGTATATGCGTCCGCGCATGGAAGAATCTTTATGGGATAGAATGTATCCGTCTCCTGTGCCGGCGGAGGCTCATGACACCCGATATATTACCGAACTCGGCCTTGATTTTATTAACAGGCATGCCGGTAAAGACCAGCCTTTCTTCTGTCATATTTCCTATGTGGATCCGCATGATCCGTACAATCCGCCGGAGCCGTATGCTTCCATGTTCTCACCGGAGGATATGCTTGACGCGCTGCCTCAGGAATGGACGGAAGAGGATTTTCCGTATTTGGCGCAGGCACAAAAAGGGTATCTCCGCTTTGATAAAATTAAAGATTCCCCCGAAGCTGTTGCAAAACTTCGCGCGCTTTATCATGGTTCCATTAAATTTATTGATGATCAGATCGGCAGAGTGATTGCCAGAATAAAGGAATTGGGCATTTGGGATGATACGATTATTATCTTTACCACGGATCACGGAGATCTGATGGGAGATCACGGATTGATTGCAAAAGGGGAAACGCACTATGACGCTTGTATCAGAACGCCGCTGATTGTATCGGGAGGACCCATAGCAAAGGGGGTTGTTTCCGAAAGACTGACAAGTTCACTGGATTTGTATCCTACGCTTTGCGCATGGGCACAGACTCCCAAGGAAGAATTACCGCCAATAGAGGGAATATCTTTTGCAAATGTATGTACAGGGGCTTCGGATGATCCGCATCAGGAAATCGGTGTCATGATGGGTAATAGCTCTACGATTATTACACAAGACGGCTATCGCCTTACCTTGCATACCGCGCAAAAACTTACCGGACAAATGTTTTATTTGCGGCAAGATCCCTTTGAACAGCATAATTTGTATCGGGATCCGGCCTATAATGCCAAAAAACAGGAATTGCTCGAAAGGTTGGTACGTATAAAAAACCGTCCCGCTACAGTACCCCAGTACGCGGTTTTGCCGGTAAAAGACGGCCGCGCGTTTATTAACGATGGCTGTACGAAAAGTATTCCGTTATATCCGCAAACACGTTCTCCATGGCATGAGGATATTCCCAAGCCTTGCTGGCGCGGAGAAAAAAAGTAAAACCCGCTATTACCATTGCTTATGATTGATTTACAGTATTTCAGAAAGGAATAAAAAAATGAAAAATGTTCTTTTGCTTTTTACCGATCAGCAGCGCAGCGATACAATTGCCGCCTTGGGAAATCCGATTATCCAAACGCCGGCCTTAGACGCGCTAGCCGGAGATTCAACGGTGTTTTCCCGCTGTTACACTCCGTCACCGGTATGTGTGCCTGCTCGGTTGTGTATGATGCAGGGAACATATCCCAATCGCAACGGCTGTAATGATAATATGGATAATTTCCGTTATGAAGGAAAAACCTTGTATCAACGCTTTACTGAGCAAGGATATACAACAATGGGAATCGGCAAGATGCATTTTCCCTGTGATGCGTATGGCCTTCATGGCTTTGCCGCACGAAAGACGCAGGAAGAATTGGCTGCGCCGCAAGACGATTATTACAAATATTTAGTGCAAAACGGCTATACAGATGTATTTGATTATAACGGTCAGCGCAGTGAGATGTATTATATTCCGCAAATTTCCCGTTTGCCGCAGCAGGTACATCCGACACAGTGGGTAGGGGATCAAGCGGTAGATTTTTTACGGAAGCAGTCATCCGAACAGCCTTTTTTTCTGATGACCTCCTTTATTCATCCTCATCCGCCGTTTGCTCCGCCTATTCCGTGGAATAAGCTTTATCGCCGTAATCTGCCGGCGCCCTTCGTTCCCGAAGAAAGCAAAGAGCTGATAAGCTATCATAATATATTGCAAAACCAATATAAAGGATTGAGCGTTGGCATTGATCAACATTTGCTGGGACTGTTAAAAGGTTTTTATTATGCTTGTATTTCGTTCGTCGATTATCAGATTTCCCGGATTATTGATATGTTGAAACAGCGGGGATTCTATGAAAACACAATTATCGTTTTTTCCTCCGATCACGGGGAAATGCTGGGTGATTATCATTGCCTTGGAAAGCGTACCATGCTTGATGCGGCCTGTAAGGTTCCTTTGCTTATAAAAACGGGCAGCGGTCACTCTGTACGCCGTGATCCGGCTTCGTTAGTAGATATTGCGCCTACGCTGCTTTCTTTGGCCGGAATTCCGTATCAAAAAGAAGATTTTGACGGTGTTGATTTAACAAAACAGCGGCACGAGGTTGTATATTCCCAGTTCAGCAGCGGTGATACCGGTCTTTACATGGTTGCTTCGGAAAACGATAAGCTGATATACTCCCAAGCCGACCGGAGATATTGGTATTTTGATGCTTTTCCGGAAAATCATGATGCGTATCAGCCGGAACAGAAGCGGATTGGCTATATGAAGCAATTATTAAAGGATTACTGCAAAAAGGATACAGCATCTCCGGTTCGGGAAAACGTTGCCGCGAAACTGGAAGAATGCAGAAAGAAACCTTATCAGGATTTTCGGCAGGATCATGTGTTTTTGCATGAGAAAGAACTTGCCGCTATGCCGGAAGGATACCATATTGATTTATAAAAAATTTTATACCCAAAGACGGGGATAAAGAAAAGGAGAAAAGATGCCGCCGCTGTGTTTATTGATTAAACCCGCATCGGGGTTGTGTAATTTACGCTGTCGTTATTGTTTTTATCATGATGAAACTTGTAACCGCAGTCAGAAAAGCTACGGTATTATGTCGGAAAATACATTGGAAGTGCTGATACAAAAAGCGTTAGAATTTGCCAAACAGGAATGTACCTTTGCTTTTCAAGGCGGTGAGCCGACTTTAGCCGGACTGGAGTTTTTTCAGACGGCGGTGAAACTGCAAAAAAAATATAACAGGCAAAAAATAAAAATCTATAATACAATACAGACCAACGGTTTGCTTTTAGATGATGCTTGGTGCGCTTTTTTGGCAGAAGAAAAATTTTTGGTAGGAATTTCTCTTGACGGAACCAAGGAGACCCATGATTTCTGCCGCGTATATCCCGATGGAAAAGGCAGCTATGCGCAGGTTATGCGTGCCGTGCGCTTTTTGGAAAAACACAAGGTGGATTTTAATATTCTTACGGTAGTTTATAATGCCACGGCAAGGCATATCGTCAGTATTTACAAAGCATATAAAAAACAAAACTTCCGTTATTTGCAATTTATTCCTTGTTTGGATCCACTGGAAAAGCCTGCGGAGAGTTTTGCGCTTACGCCCGCGCGATACGCGGATTTTATGAAGCGGCTGTTTGATTGCTGGTATAAAGATTTGTTGAAAGGAAATTACATATCGATTCGGCAATTTGATAATTATATCGGAATGCTGCAGGGGCGTCCGCCTGAATGCTGCGGCTTCAGCGGTATTTGCGCGCTTCAAAACGTTGTAGAAGCCGATGGAAGTGTTTATCCGTGTGATTTTTATGTTTTAGACGCGTATCGGCTTGGAAATCTTTGTGTTGACAGCTTTGAAAAAATCGCGCAAAAAGGAAAGGAGAGCGGATTCATCGAAGCTTCCGTACCGCTTCCGCAAAAATGCCGTGAATGCCAATATTTACAATTATGTCGCAACGGATGCCGCAGGCACAGGCTGGAAGGCCCGGCCGGCGTTAACCGTTTTTGTTCTGCTTATCAAGAATTTTTTGCCTATTCTTTTGACAGAATGTTGGATTTAGCGCGTAAATTAAAATAATTTCAGACTGTAGACAAAACTGAATTTTGATTTTTTTCGGCGTTCAGACCATTTCGTTTTTCTTCGGCGACAGAGCCTTATAAGTGAAAAACCGCTTGATAAGCGGTTTTTTAAGGGAACAGGGAGTATTGGAGAGGATAGAATGCAGTCCGAAAATCGACGAATTTCGAGTGAGAGCCCCCCCAACTAAGAGAGTGATGTCTTTGTTGACACTCCCATGATTTTTATTCGTTTTTCAGAGGCCTAAAAAGCCATAGGCGACAAGACCTACTAAGCCTGATCCCAGTAAAATATAAATGGGACTGGGCTTATATTTTTTTAACACCAATAAGCCAATCAAAAAAACCGCTACGGCTAAAAAATTAAGGTCAGAAATTTGAAGAGAAAACGTTCCGCCCCAGAAAGCTACAACAATCAACGTAAGAGCAGCTGCGGCAATTAAGCCTACGACTACGGGGCGCAAACCAGAGAGAATCCGTTGAACAGCGTTTAATTTCCGGAATTTTGTGTATAGAACGGCTAAAGTCGTAACAATAACGCAGGAAGGAACAATGCAGCCGAAAGTAGCGGCCAGCGCGCCGGGAATTCCCGCAACCTGGGTTCCGACAAAAGTAGCGGCATTCAGGGTAATAGGACCGGGGGTCATTTCGGCAATCGTTACAACATCGGCGAATTCTTCCATTGTCAGCCATCCAAATCCGTTCACTATTTGACTTTGTATCATCGGCATTGCCGCATAGCCTCCGCCGATGCTGAAAAGCCCTATTTGAAAAAAAGCCCAAAACAATTGTAAATAAATCATGCAATCATCCCTCCTTTTTGAAAAGCAGGAGTCCTGCCAGAGCGCCTACGGCGATAACAAAAATGACATTTACATTAAAAACGGCTACGGCGATAAAGGCTCCGAGTGTAAGAAGTAGGGGAATGATGCGTTTGTTTTTTATCAGTGTACCCGCCATGGAAATAACGACATCCACAATAACAGCGGCGACGCCGGCCTGCATTCCTTTCAGTATGCTTTGAATGAAATGGTTTTCTGCAAAAGCGGAATAACCGAAAGATATTATAGAAAGGATGACCAGCGGAGGAAGAATTGTGGCCAGAACTGCCGTTAAGGCACCTAAAAATCCGGCCAACCGGTATCCTAACAATAACGAAGCATTTACAGCAATCGCACCGGGAGAAGATTGCGCAATCGCCGTAAAATCCAGCATCTCTTGTTCATCAATCCAGCCCAGCTCTTCAACAAACTTTTTTCGCATAAGCGAAACGATCACAAAACCTCCGCCAAAAGTGAAAGTGCTGATCTGCAATGTGGTTAAGAAGAATTTCAGATAAAATTTAAAGTTTTTTTGCATGAAACGCTCCTTTCTGAGTTTTATATTTATTATACTACTTTTTTTGATATAAGTAAAATTGTGAATTTTATAATCTGATTTCATTGTTCCTTAATAAAATAAGGAATGCTGTTGTAAAACAATAGAGTTCAATAAAAAGCGAGGCGGAAGATTACATCGGTATCAAGAGTGAAATTTTTTGGAGCGTATCGAAAAAGTGGACACGGTTTAAAGATAACGCATTTTTCGTTCAAAAATCAAAAAATTCAGAACGGAAATTTATTCTCCTAAAATTCCGATATGCTTGAAGGATTTATGTAGATTTTTCTTAAAAACTGTTTTTTATCGCGTTTATCAGCGAAAAAATAAAATGCGGCGTTGCCGCCGCAAAAAATTTATTTTAAACTTCTTAGTAATCTGTAGAGAAGTCTTTTTCAGTAAATTTTATTTTAAATTTTTTGTGCAATTTCACTTACGGCGTTGATTGCAGTTAAAATTTCTTTTTTGGTATTAAAAACGCTGAGGCTTAAACGTACCGCGCCTTGCTTTTCCGTGCCCAAATATCGATGCACCATAGGCGCGCAGTGAAATCCGCCCCGGGAAGCGATAGAATATTTTTTATCAAGAATATCCGCAACAAACGCCGAATCGGTATCACCTATATTAAAGGCGATAACGCCGCTTTTCACTTTTGAAGGGGAATAGACCGTTACACCTTTTATATCGGCAAGACCGTTGCGCAGAAGCTGTGCAAGAAATATTTCATGCGCCAATATCTTTTCCCGATTTTCTGCGGAAAACAAAATCCCCTTTTCCAGTGCGGCTATATTTTGTGTAGCAAGTGTTCCGCTTTCAAGATAATCCGGCATTTCCTTCGGTTGCAGAAGCTCTAAGGAGTGACTTCCGGTTCCGCCGTGGCGCAGCGGCCTTGGAAGCGGAGCACCGTCGTTTATAGCAAGCAAACCGATTCCCTGAGGACCGTATAGGCCTTTATGGCCGGCACAGCATATATAATCAATATTCATATCCGTGGCGTTGATTTCTTGTGTTCCTGCGGCTTGAGCGCAATCCACAATAAATAATATACCGTATTTTCTGCATACTTTTCCGATTGCTTTTATATCCTGTACATGACCGGTTACGTTTGATACGTAATTTACGATCACAGCTTTTGTATTTGTCTGGATTTCATTTTCTATTTGTTTGGCGGAAATAGTACCGTTCTCATCGGGAAAAAGAACAGAATATCCTATATCAAAAGTTGTTTTTAAATATTCAAGCGGCCGCAGAACAGAATTGTGTTCGTAGGCAGTTGTTATGATATGATCACCCGGATAAAAAAGCCCCTTGATGGCAATGTTTAAGGCATCGGTACAGCCAAAAGTAAAAACGATGTTTTCAATATTTTTTATTCCTAAAAAATCGGCCGCAACAGAACGTGTCTGCATGACGATTTCGGCAGCCTTTAATGAGGCTCTATGTCCGCTCCGTCCTGAATTGGCCGAAAAAAAACGAAAAACTTCATTACTGCGCAAGTACACTTCATTAGGTTTGTAAAGCGTAGTGGCAGCATTGTCAAGATATATCATAATGTTTCTCCATTCACTTTTATTTGCTGCACATAATATATTATATTACAGAACTCAATGGGAGGATACAGTTATGGGAGAGTTTGTTTTGGCCTCGTTTCGTTCAAGGACGCAGGTCATGTATTTTAATCGTATTTTAAACGGTGCAGGAATTAAAAGTGAAATTATCAATACTCCAAGAGAAATTGCAATAGGTTGCGGCCTTTCGGTAAAGATAGCAAAGTCAGATCTTGCGGCGGCACAGCAGCTGTATAATATTTATCATCCGACAAGCTTTGTGGGTTTTTATACGGTAGGACCGGATGAGCAAGGCAGAAAAATCATAGCTGTGCGTCAAAGCTGGACGGGAAATTAAACAGAATGATCAACAAGTAAAAATATGAACTAAATTTTAATAATATCGGATAAGTTATTTTCAATAATCGATGAGTATAAAAAAGCCTGATTTTTATGGAATTTGGAAAAACATAGAACAGGAGAATTGCAAGACGAAAGAAAAATTCTTTGAATAAAAAGAATTTTTGAGGTATAAATCCGTTAAAAAAGCGTTTCGGTTCTAACTTATTTGTGTAATCTCAAAGTTCCGGATAAAAAGCAAACGTATGACGATGGTGATTTTTGTATGAATATCCAAGCACTTTAGAGGTTATATGAAAATGATGTTTTGCCTGGTATAAAACAAAAAATTTATTGTTTGGTAGGAAAGAATCATTTTTATTAAAAATACAGATATTTTTTATAAATGTCATTCGTTTTATAACCAAACACTTACGCGCTGAACGAAGCGACTGTTAAATTTTTATGGTTTTAACCTTAAAAATATTTTATTTTTTGGAGCAACAGAAATTCTTTTTTTGTTTTACGCAAGCCGTATTCATTCAAAAAAAAACAAAAAGAGCTGCAGAAAATTATCTTTTATAAAACTGCTGCAACTCTTTTTTTGCTTGATTTTTACGTTGCTTTTTGCAAAAAAATTATATTGCGGCGCCGTCCTTTATTAATTGCTGCCGCAAAGCAGAAATATCAATTTCCAAAGGTTTAAGGTTTTGCTCAGCCGCCAATGCCGCTGCGGTTCCGGCAGCTTGGCCGATACAGCAAACAATGGGCATAATACGTATAGAGGCCTGTGCTTCATGCGTAACGGAAATACATCTTCCGGCCACCAGCAAATTATCGATATTCTGCGGAAGCAAAGAGCGATAGGGAATACTGTAATACTTTCCTTGCGGAAAAAAATAATGGCTGGTACCGCTGCCTTCGGGATTATGAATATCGATATCGTAATTACCCAAAGCAATAGAATCTTCAAATTGAACGCAATTGATTAAATCTTCTTGACTCAATTTATAAATACCGTCAATCATCCGGCTTTCACGAACGCCGATTTCCGAGGCGGTGGACAAAAGTATGCCGTTTGCAAAAGAAGTAAAATTTTCTTTCAAAAAATTGAACAGTTCAAATACTTGTTCCCTTGCTTCTATTTCTGCTTTTGTAATATCAAAGGCGTCCGTGGGATTCCGTTTTACGATACGAGTGGAATTGAAATGAATTACATTTTCCATAGTGTTAGGAAACACCAAAATATCCTCGCGCGGATTTTTTATTTTTCCTTGTTTTTGAAATTCATTGTAAAGCGCGTTGATTTCCTGTCTCTGCCGGTTGAATTCTTTTATGTCTACATTTCCTATCCGAAAACTTAACGTCATAGGCTGGCATAAATGATCCTCACTGCGGCCGAGCGTATAAGGGCAGCCGGCTTTATAGGCAATATCGGCATCGCCGGTTGCATCGATAAAATAGCGCGCCTCTAAATCCATGAGTCCTGATTTATTAGCTACTGTTATTTGGGTAATTCGCTGTTCTTCTTTTTTTGTTTGCGTAATGTAAGAATGAAATAATAAATCTACTCCGGCATCTGACGCCATGCGGTTTAAAATCAGTTTTAAATATTCTTCATTAAAGCACTGGGTTTCTTCAATGGATTTGTTTTGATACAATCCCCCCATTTCTTCAAGGCTTCGGGTTATTTCCTCAAAAATACCTTGACTTAAATAAAAACGTTTTCCGTCTTTTATCGTCCAGTAAGGCATAAAGGGATTGATTAAACAATTTACGCATGTTCCGCCCAAAGCGTTTGCTTTTTCCACAAGCAGCACCGACGCCCCCATCCGCGCCGCGGCAATAGCGGCGGCTGCTCCGGCAAAGCCGCCTCCGGCTACAATTACATCATATTGTTTCATTTTTTCACTTCCCGTATTTTTTATAACAGTATAAAATAAAATACGGTTTTTCTCAAGACGAATGTTGAAAATTATAAGACAGATTTTGCACTGTTGATTTACGCAGCAAGAAAACAAAATATTTCGGCGTATAAAATTTAAATCAGTACCGAATTTTTTTCGCTTTTTTTATAAATGCGAAGGGTACTGTTATCACAGATGACGGCTAAAAAAATATCTTCTTTTTTTATGTTTTGTTTTGCAAGTTCTTTTTCCAGCCATTTTTCATTTTTTTTGCAAAACTTTAGATTTTTAGTAAATACTCTTCCGTCGGCAATCACACTAACATCCGGATAGGCCTGAGCAACTTGTACATTCATATCTTTCGGTGTTGCGGGACGGGCGGTGCTTACCGGTAAAATACTGATTTTTCCGTTTCGTTCAAAGACGGCTAATTGAATGTCCGCTAAATTAAAAAAACCTTTCTGCCGACAGGAACAAAGAAACTCTCCGATATCTATTTTTGCTTTCTTAAAGCTTTCTTTGTATAAAATTCCGTTTTCCATTAAAATATATGTTTTTCCTTCTAAAAAAACTTGAAGTATGGAAAATTTGTTTGAAAGGTAAGGCATACATGCCGTTAATATGCCGTAGATGGTCATGGCAATCAAAGGTTCTGCAATATTTTCAATATTGATAGCGAATTCCGCGGCAATGGATCCTATGGTAATACTGCTGATATAATCAAAAATTCCCATTTCGGAAATCTGACGGTTTCCCGTAAGTTTAGTAAGAAAGAATAAATAAAGAAAAGAGCCTGCTGATGTAAATACGATAAATAAATAATTCATAAAAATTCTCCGTTATTTGAATACCTTTTTGTGCATATGCTTAATCGGTGATAGTATATGAAAAATATTTTTAGGGGATTCGTTGCTATAATTATTATCCTTTTTATGATTTTTACTCCCCGATTTTTGCTTCCCGCATTAAATGCGGATGTTATCAGTGACGAGATGTATGCACGAAGAGAAAAATTCTACTACGGTGTAATCAACGTCTGGCAAGTTGATTGCTTTGACGGCGGTACCGGCAGCCGCGCTATTTGGTTAAAAAATATATGTTCCGGTTTTGAAAGACAATATAACGGCGTTTATATCAATGTAGAATCGATTTCTCTTACGATGGCGAATCAATTGATTTCAGAGGGAAAAAAACTGCCGGATATTATTTCTTTCGGCTCAGGAATTGCTCTGAGTTCGGAAAATTTTGAACCTTTATCTTTAAACTTAACACAGGTGCGCAGTGAAATTTTAGATGTGTGCGGTGAAACAGCCGTTCCCTGGTGTATGGGGGCGTATTTTATGATTTCCTGTGACGGAGATAAAAATCACTGGGGAAACGACGGAAGAGTTGTATCGAATAAAAAGAGCAGCAAAACGGTTTATTCTGTGGGAATTGCCGAACGTGCGGGCTATCTCGCGCCTCTGGCGCTGATTCAGTACTGCGGGGAAGAAAATTTATCTGCTTTTCATCAGGAACTTTCGGTTTGCAGCGGTACATCACAGGAAATGTTTGAAGCCTATAATTATTCTCAAAAAATAAATCATATGTTAGGCACACAAAGGGATCTTTATCGTTTAAACGCCGCTGACAGCCGTGAAATGGGAAGAAGCAGCACGCTTTCGCTTTTGAGCGGCTACAACGATTTGTTTCAATATATCGGCATTCTGAAAACCGAGGATGAAAAAAAAGTTTATACGATGAATGCGTTTATTCAATATTTGCTGGAGGAAAGCCAACAAAGCAAGCTGGGGGAGATCGGACTTTTTCCGGTAAACAGCAGTGCGACGCCGGAATATAATAATCAATATATGCTTGAGGCATGGGAACAGGTAAAAAAGTCTTCGTTTCATTGCCGAAGCTTGGTATTTGAAGGGGAATATGCGCAGCAGCTGAATCAAAAAATCTTTTCTTGGCTGAAGGGATCGGAAGAAAAGCCGGAGGAAATGTTAAAAAATCTTATTGAATAAATTCCTGTTTTGCGGTATAATAATTGAGAATATAGTTCGGGAGGAACAGCATGTCTGTTGATCAGTTAAAAGAGTTTATCGCCCATAACGGTTTTGATTATATTTTTGATGTACCTATGAAAAATTATACGACTTTAAAAATCGGCGGCAAAGCGGATATTATTGTACAGCCACGTTCAGCTGATGAGCTGGAACAACTGATTTTAAAAGCAAAGCAATATACTTCGCCTATATATTTTATGGGAAACGGATCCAATATTTTGGTAAAGGATAACGGCGTAAGAGGCATGATTATCAAATTCGGTGCGAATATGGCATCAACCGAAATTGACGGGAATATCATTTCGGCCGGTGCCGGTATCAGTATGGCGCATTTGGCATCTATTGCGGCAGAAAATTCTCTTGCGGGGTTTGAGTTTGCCTCAGGGATTCCCGGCACCTTGGGCGGAGGAATTGTGATGAATGCCGGAGCTTATAAGGGGGAAATGGGCGATGTTGTCATTGAGGCAACCGCTTTGTGCGGCGATAGTTCCGTTGCGGTTTTAAAAAAAGAGGATTTGGATTTTTCTTATCGGCATAGTTGCTTTACCGGAAGCAATATGCTGGTTTTATCCGCAAAACTGTTGTTGCAAAAAGGAAATAAAGAAGAGATTAAAAGCCGGATTCGCGAACTTGCGCAAAAACGTCGGACAACACAGCCTCTGGAATATCCCAGTGCAGGAAGCGCTTTTAAACGTCCGGCCAGCGGTTATGCGGCGGCGATGATTGATTCCTGCGGATTAAAGGGATATTGTGTGGGAGATGCGCAGGTATCGGAAAAGCACGCCGGTTTTGTTGTCAATAAGGGAAATGCTACGGCAAGAGATGTTATAGAGCTGCTTACATATATACAAAAAACAGTAAAAGAAAATTTCAATACGGTTCTGGAACCGGAAATTATTATAATGGGCGAGGATTAAACATTGATCACAGGGGATTATCATACGCACGGCAGTTTCAGCCATGGCAAGGGCAGCGCAATGGAAAATGCGAAAGAAGCGCATCTTAAACAGTTAAAAAGTATTGCCATTACGGAACATGGTATGTACACCCTGATCGGCGGGCTGCGGGCAAAACAGATAGAGAAAGCGCGTGCGGAAATCGCCGACGCCCATCAAAAGTATCCCGATATAAAAATTTATTTCGGCATTGAAGCCAACTTGATTTCTCCGGAAGGAGACATTGATATTCCGGATGCCTTTAAAAATGAGTTTGAGATGGTTTTACTGGGCCTGCATTATTTTATAAAAGGAACCGGACTTAGAAATATCGCAAATATTATATGGAAAAACTTGTTCAGAAAATTTATTCGGCAAAAAAATAAGCTTTGCCAAATGAATACGCAAGCCCTGATCAAAGCAATGCATAAATATGATATTGACGCCCTGGCACATTTAGGGACAAGCATGCCCGATTACGATATTATGGCCGTGGCTAAGGCGGCGGAAGAAACCGATACCTGTATTGAACTGAACAATAAACACTGTTCTCTTTCTGTAGAGCAGTTAAAACAGCTGGCGGAGACGAATGTTAAATTTTTATTAAATTCAGATGCTCACGAACCCAAGGATGTAGGAATGACGGAACAGGCTGAGGCACTTGCAAGAGAAGCCGGCATTCGGGTGGAAAATATTTTGAATCTTGCGCCAAATGAATATATTCCCAAACGCTTACGAGGAGGGGGGCAAGTATGAAATTTGTTATTGTTACCGGAATTTCCGGTGCCGGAAAAACCACGGCGCTGAAAGCATTGGAAAATATGGGCTTCTTTTGTGTGGACAACTTGCCCAGTATTTTGCTCACAAAATTTGCAGACCTTTGTTTTCAGGGAAATACTGAATTTTCAAAAGTTGCTGTAGGCATTGATGTGCGCGGAAGAGAATTTTTCGGGCAGTTGGAGCAAGCGATCGATTATATGGATAAAAACAATTATATGGTGGATATCTTGTTTCTTTCCTGCGATCGGGATGTTTTAGTAAACCGATATAATTTTACACGGCACGTGCATCCGCTTGCTCAAGAAGGAACAATTCTTGAATGTATTGAAAAAGAAGAGCAAATTCTTGCTCCGATAAAAAAGCATGCTACCTTTATGCTGGATACCTCAAAAATGCAGCCTAAGCATATTAAATTGGCGCTTGAACGGCTATATAAAGAAAGTAAATCGGATATGGTTAAAGTATATATCACTTCCTTTGGCTTCAAGCGCGGCATTCCTACCGATGCAGACTTTATTTTTGACGCGCGTTATCTGCCCAATCCGTATAATATAACGGAACTCAGACCTCACAGCGGATTAGAAGCCTGTGTTTTGCAATATTTAAACGGCTGTGAGGATTTTAACAAAACAGTCGATATGATTTATACTTCTCTTCATTATATGATTCCCTTGTATCATAATTCCGGCAAGCAGGAAATGCTTTATGCCATAGGCTGTACCGGAGGATTTCATCGCTCTGTTGCTTTAGCAGAAGCTGTTTCTCAAAAATTAAAAGCTGATGGTTTTGATATTATCTGCGAGCACCGTGATTTGAGCATAGAGGGCGGACAGGAAAAATGGAAAAATCATTCACTGTGATGACGCGGCTGGAAGCCGCAAAGGTGAAATTCGGAAAAGTTCCGCTTCTTTTGGCGGAACTTGCGGCATATGCGTTTTCCTGCGGGAATATAAAATTAGGCAGGGGAGAACTCTCCTTGGAACTTTCCAGTGAATTAGAAGAAATTGCGCGCCGGATTTCCGCCTTAATCCGGCGTCTATATACACACGCGCCGGAGATTCGCGTGATTGAAAAAAGTCAGCCTAAAAAACATACCTGTTTTTTGATGGAAATCTCCCCCAATACTCCGGAAGGACAATTGCTGTTTGATATCGGATTGCTGGAAGGAACAAACGAAAATTACAGTTTTGGAAATTTAAATCTTTCGATATTTGAAACGGCGGATTGCTTTGATGCCGTTTTGCGCGGTGCTTTTTTAGGCTGCGGCATACTTTATGACCCTAACAAAGAATATCGGCTGGAATTTGTGCTTGCGCATGATTCTTTTGCCGAATATTTGTTAGAATCTATGCTTGCGCGGGGATTTCAGGCCAAAATGACCCGGCGCAGGGAACGTCATGTGGTATACGTAAAACAAATAGAAAATATTTCGGACATTCTGGTATGGATCGGTGCCAGAAATATGATGCTGGATATGGAGAATATCCGAGTTTATAAAGATGTAAAAAACATGATTAACCGAAGTGATAATTGCATTATCGGTAATATGGGAAAAACCATCACGGCCGCACAGAAACAGTTAGCGGATATTTTAACAATACAGCAAGCAGGGTATCCTCTTTCGCCTTCTTTAAAAGAGGCCTGTGAACTGCGACAGGACCATCCGGATTCTTCTTTAACGGAGCTGGCAATGCTGAGCGGCGAAACTACAAAATCAGCTTTGAATAAGCGCTTTATTAAACTGCATGAAATTGCCTCATCTTTAACGGAAAGGAAAATGTAAAATGAAAAAAGAGACGCTTACCATTACCAATGTACATATCTCGCCTGAGGAAATCAGCCATCTTTGCGAAAAACTTTCCAAACTTGACTGCAGAATATATATTGAAGTTGAAAATCAGCGCATCAATGGAAAAAGTGTTATGGGAATGCTCTCCTTTCGCGTGGAAAAGGGACGGCCGATTCAGGTTCTTGCCGAGGGAAAAGAGGAAAGCGCCGCAATATCAATGATAAAAGGATTATTTGCAAAATAATGGGATTTGTTCATCTTCACACACATACGGAATACAGTCTGCTTGACGGCGCGTCCCGAATCGATGAATTGGTAAAAGCCGCGGCTGACGCCGGTATGAGCGCGCTTGCCATTACCGATCACGGTGTAATGTACGGTGCGGTTGAATTTTATAAAGCGGCGCATAAATATGGAATTCAGCCGATTATCGGATGTGAGGTCTATGTCGCGCCGCGAAGCCGCTTTCAGAAAGAAGGGCGGGCGGATAAGGAATACGCGCATTTGATTTTACTTGCGAAAAATAAAGCCGGTTATCAAAATTTAATCAAGTTAGTTTCCGCGGGATTTACCGAAGGATATTATTATAAACCCCGAATTGATTATGATTTATTAAGTGAGCACGCAGAGGGATTGATTTGCCTTTCTGCCTGTATCGCGGGCGATATTCCGCAATATCTTTTGAACGGCAATTATGAAGAAGCCGTAAAACTGGCAACAAGATTAAAACAAATGTTTCCCGAAAATTTTTATATTGAGCTTCAGGATCACGGTATTGCCGCGCAAAAGCAAGTACTTCCGTTATTAATTAAGCTGGCACGGGAGCTGGAACTGCCGGTTGTTGCGACAAATGATATTCACTATGTGCATAAAGAAGATGCACAAATGCATGATACGCTTTTGTGCATACAAACAGGAAAAACTCTGGATGATCCGGACAGAATGCGCTTTGAAACCGAAGAATTCTATCTGAAAACCGAAGAAGAAATGCAGGCTGTGTTTTCCTTTATACCCGAAGCGATTCAAAATACGGCTCTTGTGGCTGAAAAATGCAGCTTTGAATTTGAATTCGGCAATATTCATATTCCTTATTATGAAGTGCCCGATGGACTGACTGCGGCGGAATATCTTTATAAATTAGGCATAGAAGGACTTAAAAAAAATTATTCGGAGATAACTCCGGAACTGAAAGAACGCTTTGAATATGAATTTGATATGATCAAGCGTATGGGGTATGTGGAGTATTACCTTATCGTATGGGATTATATCAATTATGCGAAAAGTGTTGATATCGTTGTGGGTCCCGGCCGCGGCAGTGGTGCAGGCAGTCTTGTAGCCTATGCTATCGGCATTACCAATATTGATCCGTTAAAATACAATTTGCTCTTTGAGCGTTTTTTGAATCCGGAACGGGTAAGTATGCCCGACTTTGACGTGGATTTTTGCTTTGAACGCAGAGGCGAGGTTATTGAATACGTAAAACGCAAGTACGGCGCGGATCATGTTGCACAAATTGTTACTTTCGGTACAATGAAAGCTCGAGCAGTGATCCGCGACGTTGGGCGGGTTATGAATATGCCTTACGCGGAGGTAGACAAAATCGCCAAAATGATTCCCCGGGAACTCGGCGTTACGATTGATCGTGCGTTAGAGGTGAATCCTGAACTTCGCCAGGCTTGTAGTGACCCGCAGGTTGAAAGCTTGATCCGGATGGCTAAGCATTTGGAGGGGTTACCGAGAAACGCTTCCACTCACGCTGCAGGCGTAGTGATTTCCAAAGAACCGGTAAATGCTTACGTACCGCTTTGCGTGAACGGGGACATGACGGCTACACAATATGTGGCCAAATATCTGGAACAGCTCGGCTTGCTGAAAATGGATTTTCTCGGGCTGCGTACGCTCACCGTAATTCGAGATACCTTGGATTTTGTGCAGGAACGTACGGGAAAGCGGCTGAATCTTTCTCAGATCGGCTTTGATGATGAAAATGTTTTTAAATTAATCGGTCAGGGAGACTGTGACGGAATCTTTCAGCTGGAAAGCAATGGAATGCGGTCCTTTATGAAAGAGCTGAAGCCTTCTTGTTTTGAAGATATTGTAGCTGGAATCGCGCTGTATCGTCCGGGGCCGATGGAGAGTATTCCTAAATATATTTTTGGGAAAAATAATCCCGATAAAGTAGAATACCAACATCCCATTATGAAAAACGTGTTGGATGTTACTTATGGCTGCATGG
Source organism: uncultured Selenomonadales bacterium (assembly GCA_905200615.1). Lineage (GTDB taxonomy): Bacteria > Bacillota > Clostridia > Christensenellales > QALW01 > UMGS1322. The sequence continues at coordinate 37,484 of CAJKLB010000009.1, forward strand.
TCTATCAGGAACAGGTTATGCAAATTGTGCGTGATGTAGCCGGTTACTCTTTAGGGCGAAGCGATATTATGCGCAGAGCGATGAGTAAAAAAGACCGAAAAGCCATGGATGTGGAACGTCAGGTCTTTATATACGGCCTGCAGGAAAACGGTAAAACGATCGTTGAGGGCGCAATCAAACGAGGAATTGATGAGAAAACAGCGATAGAAATCTTTGATAAAATCGCGGCTTTTGCCGAATATGCTTTTAATAAATCCCATGCGGCGGCTTATGCGGTAGTTGCCTATCAAACGGCATACCTAAAATGTTATTATCCCTTGGAGTTTATGGCGGCTATGCTCAACAGTCTTCTGGGGAACGAAGCACAGACGGCACGTTATATCGGCTATTGCCGTGAGCACGGGATTCAGGTACTGCCGCCGGATGTCAATACAAGCGTTTCGGGTTTTTCTCCCGTAAAAGGAGAAAATGCTATACGCTTTGGATTGAGCGCTGTAAAAAATGTTGGGATTCCCGGCGTAAAAGCAATTGTAAATGAGCGTAAAACAAACGGAAATTTTACTTCACTGGATGATTTTGCGCAGCGTACGACGGGGATTGGTGAAGTAAATAAGCGAATGGTAGAAAGCCTGATTAAAGCCGGCGCTTTTGATTTTACGGGTTTCAGCCGCAAAAGCCTGTTAAACGGATATGAAGCGGTGCTTGACGGGGCGGCTACCCGCAGCAAAAACAGTCTGGCAGGCCAATTTTCACTGTTTGATGATCTTACAATCCGCCAAGAAGTACAGATGCAGACCATAAAAGAGATTGGAGAGTATCCCAAACTGCAGCTTTTAATGATGGAAAAAGAGATGCTCGGCGTATATTTAAGCGGGCATCCGCTGGAACGATATCGGCAGCAGATTAAAAAAACAGGCTTTGATCTTTCACGCATTATTGTGGAAACGGATGAAAATGGGGAAAGTATCGTTAATGATGATCTTCTTGCAATGGATAATAAAGAGATTCATTTTATCGGTATCATCAGCTCTGTACGGAAAAAAGCTACAAAAAGCGGATCAATGATGGCTTTTTTAACGATAGAAGATTTATATTCCAGCATAACGGCGCTGATTTTTCCCGCGGCACTCGCGAAATTCAGTTCTGCTATTTATGAAGATGCTATTGTACTGATAACCGGTAAATTAAGTGTGCGCGATGAGGATCAGCCTACGGTATTGGTGAATGCAATTACTTTAGTCGATGAAGACAGTGAAGAAGAAAACCTTTCGGTTTTCATTCGAATTACGGATAATAATAAAGAACAACTCTCGGTTTTGAAACAACTGCTTCCTGATATAAAAGGAAAAGCCTCAGTGATTCTTTATTACGAGAAAGAACGAATGAAACAGCAACTTACCGATAAAATTTCATATCAGGATGATATAATTATGAAATTAAATGATATATTTGGAACCGAAAACGTAAAAATAATAAAAAAGTAATTTAAAATACTGGTCAAAAAGTTATTAAAATGATATAATAAATCGATTTTGTTATACTGCTAGTATAAGGAGATAGTTACGATGGAAAAGAAAAGAATTGCAGTACTTACCAGCGGGGGGGATGCTCCCGGTATGAATGCTTGTATCCGCTCAGTAGTTCGTAACGGAATTTATTACGGCTTTGATATGGTAGGAGTGATCAAGGGATATAACGGATTGATTACAAATGAGATGATTTCCATGGACAACCGTTCGGTAGGCAATATTATCAACCGGGGTGGAACCATTCTGCGCACGGCACGATGCTTGGAATTTAAAACCGAAGAAGGCATGAATACGGCGCTGGAGAATATTAAGAAAAACAATATTTGCGGTGTAGTAGTAATCGGCGGAGATGGTTCTTTCCGTGGCTGTCGTGATCTTACCCAAAGAGGGGTACCGGCAATCGGTATTCCCGGTACCATTGATAATGACCTTGCCTATACGGATTTTACACTTGGATTTGACACCGCTGTCAATACCGCTCTGGAGGCAATTACTAAAATCCGTGATACGATGGCCAGTCATGACAGAGTCAGCATTATTGAGGTGATGGGCAATAAATGCGGTGATATTGCACTGTATTCCGGACTCTGCGGCGGTGCGGAATATATTATTGTTCCGGAGATGGAATGGAGTTTCGAAGCACTGTGCGATAAACTGGAAAACAGCAAAAAAAGCGGAAAAACGTCCAGCATTGTTGTCGTTGCGGAAGGTGCGGCAAAAGGCAACACGCTTGCGGCAGAAATTAAAAAACGAACAACAATGGATACTCGCACTACGGTTTTAGGATATATCCAGCGGGGCGGTTCGCCCAGCGCAAACGACGTTTTGCTCGCCAGCCGTTTCGGCGCTCACGCAATTGAATTAATTGCTAAGGGAATCGGAGGAAGAGTGGTTGGTATAAAAAGCAATAAAATATTTGATATGGATATTTTAGAAGCCTGTTCCATGAAAAAACAAATTGATAAAGAACTTTTTGATATCGCAGAAATACTTTCAAAATAAGAGGTAATTATGAAACTGATTATAGACGCGATGGGCGGCGATCACGCACCGGCAGAGATTATCAAAGGTACTGTGGAGATGCTTACCCGAAGGGATGATTTTTCGGTAATTTTAACCGGGCCGGAAGCGGTTATCCGCGCGGAACTTGAAAAATATCCTTATCCGCACGAAAGAACAGAGATTGTGGATGCTCCGGAACTGATATCTATGGATGAGCATCCCGTAGAAGCAATTCGTAAAAAGAGAAATTCTTCTATGGTTGTGGGACAGTTGCTGTTAAAAGAAAAAAAGGGGGACGCCTTTATTACCTGCGGTTCCACGGGCGCTTGTTTGGCTTGTGCACAGCTTCGGGTAGGCCGCATAAAAGGTATTCTTCGCCCGGCATTGGCACCGGTATTGCCAAATAAGAACAAAGGTGCGCTTTTGATTGATTGCGGCGCGAATATGGATTGCAAACCGATGAATTTGGCACAGTTTGCCGTAATGGGTAGCATTTATATGGAAAAAGTAGTAGGAGTAGAAAACCCCCGCGTTGGACTTGCCAGCGTCGGAGTAGAAGACGGCAAGGGCAATGAACTTTCTAAAGCGGCGTTCGCGTTAATAAAAGAACAAAACCTGGTAAATTTCATTGGCAATGCTGAAGGCCGTGATATTGTTGACCGCGTGGATGTGATGGTAGCGGACGGCTTTGTGGGAAATTTGATGCTCAAATCTATTGAAGGACTCGGCGGCTATCTGTTTGATAAGATGAAAACCAGTTTTACCGCGTCTTTTCGATCTAAAATCGGCGCGCAGTTATTAAGACCCGCGCTCAGAGACCTCAAAAAATCATTGGATTATAACGCTTACGGCGGCGCACCGCTTTTAGGAATTGACGGAGTCGTCATTAAGGGGCATGGTTCATCCACGGCAAAAACCATGTGTGCGACGATTGCTCAGGCAATTACAATGGTTCAAACGGATATTGTAGGAATTATTAAAGAAAATATTCCCGCGATGACCGCTCAAGAATAAAATGTTTTTATATTTTTTAGGAGGAAATTATGTTTGAAGAAATTAAAAATCAAATCGCCGAACTTTTGAATGTGGAACCGGAAAAGGTTACAGCAGAAAGCAACCTGATAACAGATTTGAAAGCCGATTCCATGGATATCGCGACTCTTTTGCTGGAACTGGAAGAAAAATACGGTATAGAAATCTCTGAATATGATATGGATTCCCTTCAAACCGTAGGCGATATCGTCCAATATATTGAAACAAAAAAATAAATCTGCCTTATGGCTAAGAAAGTGAGCACAGGCCTTTTTCAATGATTTTGTAAAAGGCCTGTGCCTGTGCTGTTTATATGGATAATCATGTATTAGAACAAAAAATCAATTATATTTTTAAAGATAAAACATTGCTGCAATTGGCTCTTACGCACTGTTCCTTTTCTGTAGAACACGGCTTGGAAAACAATCAACGCCTTGAGTTTTTAGGGGATGCGGTACTAGAAGCGGTAATCAGCACGTTTATTTATCAAAAATTTCCCTCTTTTGACGAGGGAAAGCTGACACGGCTTCGAGCATCCATTGTATCGGAAGAACCTCTTGCCAACGCCGCGGAAGATATCGAGCTGAATGATTTTATTTTACTGGGCGTAGGTGAAAAGGCCAGCGGAGGTGCCAACAAACCCAGCGTGCTTTCGGATACGATGGAGGCACTCTTTGCCGCGGTTTATCTTGACGGCGGATATTTTGCCGCCGAAACCGTGATATTGCACGTACTGAAAGAAGTAATCGCCGAAGCGAATGACCGTCCGTCTGACTATAAAACGGCGCTTCAGGAATATCTTTTTAAAAAGGGTACCGTGAATATCGTCTATACCTTGCTGTCTACGGAGGGACCGCCGCATAACGCGGTGTTTGAGGCCGAAGTTTCCTGTAACGGCAAAACTCTTGGCCGCGGAAAAGGATCCAGTAAAAAACGTGCCGAACAGGCTGCTGCGAAAAAAGCGCTGGAAAAAATAAAAAAATAAACGCCGTTGGAGGATACATGTTTTTAAAACGATTAGAGCTTTTTGGGTTTAAATCCTTTGCAGAACGGCTGGATCTCAGTTTTTCTAATGGCATTACCGCTATTGTAGGACCAAACGGAAGCGGAAAAAGCAATGTAAGCGATGCCGTTCGATGGGTGCTGGGTGAACAGAGCGCAAAACAGCTGCGCGGCGCCAATATGGCGGATGTTATTTTTAAAGGAACCGAAAACCGCAAACCGTTATCTTATTGCGAAGTATCTCTGGTATTTGATAACACGGATAAAGGACTGGATATTGAATATACCGAAGTTGTTATTACACGCAGACTTTATCGCAGCGGTGAAAGCGAATATTATATCAACCGTACCGGATGCAGATTGAAAGATATCATAACGCTGTTTCAAGATACGGGAATCGGTAAAGAAGGCTATTCTATTATCGGACAGGGGCGCATCGAAAATATACTTTCCGGAAAGCAGGAAGAGCGCCGTGCTGTATTTGAAGAAGCTGCCGGTATTGTTAAGTTTAAATCAAGAAAAGCCGAAGCGGAACGAAAATTAGAACATACCTGTGATAATTTACTGCGTATTAACGATATCATTGATACATTGGAAGAACGTTTGGCCCCCCTTTCTTCCCAGGCAGAAGTGGCGAAGGAGTATATAGCGCTCAGAGAACAGCTGAGAAATTTAGAAGTTAATTTTTATTTGGTACAAAATGAATTGGCTGAACAGCGGCGCCATACGTATAATCTCCAGCTGGAAGGAATTGATCAGGAAAAAGAGGAAAAAACGGACGCCGTTAATCGAATTACACTGGAAAATACGGCTGTTGAAGAACAGCTTGCACAAAAGGAGCAGGAGCTTTCGGAAATTCGCGCAAAACTGCTGGAGTTAACAGCTGGAAGCGAAAATCTCTCAGGCAAGAACAAAGTGCTTGCCGAGCGAATCAGCAATCTTCAAATTCAAATAGAACGCGTTGAAAACGATTTAAAAAGCAATGATCAGCGGAAAAAATCAATGGAGGACGCGATCAACGGAGATACCGGCGTTGAGAAAGAAAAAGAAGCCGATATTCGTGAGAAGAAAGCAGAAATACAGGCGCTTGAAACTGAAATTTCTCAAAGAGACGAGGCTCTTGCGCAGGAAAGCCGTCAGCTTGAGGAAAGCAAAAGCGAAATGCTGGCGAATATCAACAAGCTTTCGGATGTAAAATCCAATATCAGCCGCTGCGAGGCTATGCGGGCAAGTATTACGCAGCGAAAAGAAAAAATTTCTATCGCTCTTGAACAACTGTTGCTGCAGCGCGTAAATATTGAGGAGGCGCTGAACGATCAAAAGGCAAATACCGAGGTCTTTGATCAAAAGAAGAAAAGTTTAACCGATGAAAAAGAAAAACTATTCCGACAGCAGCAAGAACTGGATCTTCAGCGAAATGATATAAATAAACGGCTTTCCCAGATACAGGCAGAGGCACAGTCGGCTTCCTCGCGGTTAAAAGTATTGGAAGAGTTAAAAAAAGATTATGAAGGCTTTCAGTTTTCGGTAAAAAAATTATTGACAAAAGCGGAAAACGATGTGCAGTTAAACAGTCATATTTGCGGTGTTATTGCGCAACTGATTTCTGTTCCCGAACAGTTTGAAACGGCGGTGGAAGCAGCATTGGGCGCTGCCATGCAAAATATTGTAACGCCAACGGAGGATGACGCGAAAGCGTTAATCGAATTTTTAAGACGTTCTGACGCGGGACGCGCTACCTTTTTACCTATTTCCGCGATACGCGGAAGAGGATTGGACGAAAGGGAAAAAACCGCGCTTCAAATGAGCGGATGCTTCGGTGTTGCCTCGGAACTCATTACTTATGACGCAAAATATGAGGGCATTCTAAAGAATCTTTTAGGCCGAACGGTTATTACGGATAATTTGGACGTCGGCATTGCGCTTGCACGCAAAACAGCGCATACTTTGAAAATAGTTACCTTAAAAGGCGATGTAATCAATGCCGGGGGATCTATGAGCGGCGGCAGTATGCGCGGTAAAACCACCAGCATTTTAGGACGTGAACGCGAAATCGAAAGTATTTTGAAATCGCTTAAAGAAAAAAATGCCGAAATCAGCCATATGAAAGAGGAGCTCGCTCATTTTGATGATAAATACAAAGTGCTGAAAGAACAGGTAGCAACGGCAGAACAAAGCTTACATGCCATAGAGGTGAGCTTTGCCAGGGATTATGAAAAGCTTTCCAGTTTACAAAATGATATGCAGACCAGTTTGGATACTGAAAAAGAACTTCAATTAGAAAACGAACAATTGGAGGATACTCAAAAGGAAATTGAACTGGAGTTGGAAAATATTTCCCGTATGCAGGGAAGTGTTGAAACTTCGAATACAGATGTACAGGCGAAAATAAGCGCGCGTCAATATCAATATAATAAAAAGCAATTAGAACGTGAAAAGCTGGCACAAAAGCTTACGGACAGTAAGGTGGTATGTGCCGGCCTTGAAAAAGAACTTGATGCCATTAAAAATAATTCCGCACGAATGTTTGAACTGATTCAGGGTCTTGAAAAGGCAAAACTGCAACTGGTAGGCGAAGGTAAAAATTTGGAATTGCAGCTGCAGCAGGTACGGCAGGAACAGCAAGACAGCGTTTTACAGGAAAACAGCATGCAGGAAGAATTAGCAAAACACACATTGCTTGAAAAGGAACAGGAATCTCAACGGGAAGCCTTGATGCTTCAAACAAAAGAAAACGAAGAGAGAAGAAGAAGATTCGAGCAAGAAATCTATGATGCCGGAGAACGACGGCATAAGATCGAGATGGCTGTTAGTAAAATTGACGCGGATCTTTCTTATTTGGAAAACAGAATCTGGGAAGAATATGAGTTGACCAAAGCTTCCGCTGAAGAATTCAGGGATTCCTCTTTTAAAACTACCGGAGCGCAAACGGAAATCAATCGGTTGAAGAAATCCATCAATGCGCTGGGAAATGTAAACGTCAACGCGATAGAAGAATATATTGAAACCAAAGAACGGTTCGATTCTTTGACTGGTCAACGCGATGATTTGCAAAAAGCTGAGGCTGATTTGCGTGAAATCATTGCGGAACTGAATAAAAAAATGGACAAACAGTTCCGGGAACAGTTTACCTTAATGAATGAATATTTTACCAAAACATTCAGTGAGCTGTTCGGCGGGGGAAAAGCTGAATTAAAACTTGAAAACGGTGAAAATTCATTGGAAGCGGATATTGAGATTGTAGCGCAGCCGCCGGGAAAGAGCTTGCAGCTTTTGAGTCTTCTCTCCGGAGGAGAACGGGCGCTTACCGCTATTGCTATTTTATTCGCTATGCTGCGGCTCAAGCCTACGCCGTTCTGTATTTTAGATGAGATTGAAGCGGCTCTGGATGAGGCAAATGTGGGCAACTTTGCTGCTTATTTAAGAAAATTTGCGGCTGATACCCAGTTTATTGTTATTACGCACCGGAAGCCCACCATGGAAGAAGCAGACAGCCTTTACGGCGTAGCTATGGAAGAAAAGGGCGTTTCAAAAATTGTTTCGGTAAAACTTACATAAAGGAGTTTTTATGGGGTTATTGGATAAAGACAGCTGGTTAAAAAAGTTGGCCGGTGGTTTGGCAAAAACAAAAAACAATATTTCCGAAAAGCTGGATGAACTTATTAAATATTATAAAGAAATTAACGATGATTTCTTTGAGGAATTAGAAATGATTCTGATTTCTGCAGATATCGGTGTTCCGGCAACGGAAGCCATTTTAAAAGAGCTAAAGACGAAGGTAAAGGCGGAAAAAATCGGCAATTCCGAGCAGATTTACGCGCTTTTGCGTCAAAGTATCGCGGATATTCTTTCCGGTGTTTTAAAAGAAAATGAAGAAACCTATCCGCTTATCATGCTCATAGCCGGTGTGAACGGAGTGGGAAAAACTACCGCTATCGGTAAGCTGGCAAATTTTTATGGCAAAAACGGAAAATCCGTTATGGTTGCTGCCGCGGATACCTTTCGGGCTGCCGCGGCCGATCAGCTGACCGAATGGGCAAAACGCAGCCATGCGTTGATTGTCAGAGGTTCCGACGGAGCAGACCCCTCTTCTGTTGTTTTTGACGCTATTGCCAGCGCCAAAGCAAAGAAAATTGACGTGTTGATTTGCGATACCGCGGGACGACTCCATAATAAAAAAAATTTGATGGAGGAACTGGCTAAAATAGGAAGAATTATTCATCGTGAGTATCCGGAAGCAAGACGGCAAAATCTAATCGTACTGGATGCTACGACAGGACAAAATGCCCTGATGCAAGTGAAAGGATTTTCCGAAGCGGTAGGTATTGACGGCATTATTCTTAACAAGCTGGACGGTACCGCCAAAGGCGGTGTGGCGGTAGCAATTGCCAAAGAAATGAATGTTCCCATTTTATATGTTGGCGTAGGCGAGGGAATCGATGATTTACGTCCTTTTGACGCGCAGGATTTTGCGGCAAATATTATTTAAAAACGCTTGACAAAACAGATTATTGGTTATATGATTATAGCTGTAAAGCAAAAAAGCTTTACAGCTTTTGCTTTTGGGGAGGTGCCACGGTGGATTCCGGTACGGCTATCATTATTTTACTGGATATGTATGAAAAGCTGCTTACCGAAAATCAGGCAAAAATTTTGCGCTTACACTTTGACGAAGACCTTTCTTTAAGTGAGATCGGAGAACTTTGCGGAATTTCAAGGCAAGCGGTAAGCGATACCATTCAAAAAGGCCGACAGCAGCTGTTCCATTATGAAACAGTATTGAAGCTTGCGGAAAAAGAAGAAAAAATTCACCAGACAATTAAACTTCTTGAAAACAATATAGAGAATCCGCTAAGAATAAAAGAGGGCATCACGCAGTTAAAAAAAATTATGGAGGAACCGTAATGGCTTTTGAGGGATTGACCGAGAAACTGCAAAAAGTATTTAAAGGCCTGAAAAGCCGCGGAAAGCTTTCTGAAAATGATGTAAAGGAAGCTATGCGGGAAGTTCGTATGGCCTTACTGGAGGCGGATGTAAATTTTGCCGTTGCCAGAGACTTTATTAAAAAAGTTACCGAAAAGGCCATAGGGGAAACTGTTCTGAACAGTTTGACTCCGGGACAGCAGGTTATAAAAATCGTCAATGAAGAATTGATCGAACTGATGGGCGCCACGCATTCAAAGCTTACCGTTTCTTCCGCGTTGCCTTCGGTTTATATGCTTTGCGGGCTGCAAGGCGCCGGTAAAACCACGATGTGCGCGAAATTAGGTTCCTATTTAAAAAAGCAAGGAAAAAAGCCACTGTTGGTTGCCTGTGATATTTATCGTCCCGCGGCAATTGAGCAGTTGAAAGTTGTAGGCGCGCAAACAGAAATCACTGTTTTTGAACGGGGAACGCAAAAACCTGTGCAAACTGCGCAGGAGGCCATTGGATATGCAAAAAGTTATTTATATGATACTGTAATTTTGGATACGGCAGGGCGATTGCATATCGATGAGACATTAATGCAGGAACTGATTGAAATAAACGAAACCGTAAAGCCTACGGAAATTTTACTTACCGTAGACGCAATGACCGGTCAGGATGCGGTAAATGTCGCTCAAGCTTTTAACGAAAAGCTTGGGATTGACGGTGTAATTTTGACCAAACTTGACGGTGACGCGCGGGGCGGCGCGGCGATGAGCGTAAAAGCTGTGACCGGAAAACCGATCAAATTTTGCGGTATCGGAGAAAAACTGACCGATATTGAAGTATTTCATCCCGACCGTATGGCTTCACGTATTTTGGGTATGGGCGATGTGCTTTCCTTGATTGAAAAAGCACAGGAAAATTTTAATAACGAAGATGCTACTAAGCTGGTAGATAAAATCAAAAAAAATCAATTTGATTTACAAGACTTTTTAGAGCAATTCAAGCAAATGCGTAAGATGGGCTCTATGAAGGATATTTTAAAATCACTTCCGGCAATGCCGGGCGTGGATACGAGCAAACTCTCCGAACAAGAAATTGATGAAAAGCGTATTGATCGTTTGGAAGCTATTATTCTTTCCATGACCATGAAAGAACGCAAAAATCCGGATGTTTTAAACGCTTCCCGAAGAAGGCGTATCGCGGCGGGCAGCGGAACAAGCGTACAGGAAGTAAATCAGCTGATACGCCAGTTTGAACAATCAAAAGCCATGATGAAAAAATTCGGGTTGTTCTCTAAAAAAGGTTTTCCCAAATTCAGATAAGTTTCGTTCTGTGAACTTATATAAATTTTCTATTTTACTGGAGGATTAAAAAATGGTAAAAATCAGATTAAAAAGAATGGGTGCCAAAAAAGCTCCTTTCTACCGCGTAGTGGTTTCCGAAAGCCGCAATGCACGTAATGGCAAATCTATTGCCAATCTTGGGTATTATAATCCCATGACCGATCCGGCGGATATCAAAATCGACGTAGAAGCAGCCAAAGAATGGATTGGAAAAGGCGCGCAGCCGTCCGAAACCGTAAAAAAATTGCTAAAAATAGCCGGCCTTGAATAATTTGGAGGAATTTACTGTGGAATCATTGGTGGAATACATAGTAAAAGCGCTTGTTTCACAGCCGGATCAGGTAAATATCACGCGTGTGGAACGGGACGACGCAACGGTTATTGAGGTTCGCGTAGCATCCGAAGATATGGGAAAAATAATCGGTAAGCAGGGAAGGATTGCCCGTGCAATACGCACAGTTGTAAAAGCGGCTTCTTCTAAGGAAGAAAAACGGGTGATTGTGGATATTATCTGAGATGGATTATATCAGAATCGGCATGGTGGCCAAACCTCAGGGAATTCGGGGAGAAATAAAAGTGACTTCTCTTTCCGATCGTTTGGAACGTTTTTTGGATTTACAATACGTTTTTGTGGAAGAAAAAGGGACTTATGCAAAATATAATGTGAAAGGTTCCCGTTTGGGGGATGCGTGTGCGTTTTTATTCCTTGAAAAAATTTATACGCGCGACGAAGCCGAAGCCTTGCGGGGAAAATACCTTTGCGTAGATCGTGAGCATGCCATTCAACTTCCCGAAGGCAGATATTTTATCTTTGATTTAATCGGATGCCGGGTGATTACGGATACGGGAAACGATTTGGGTATCATTACCGAAGTTCTGCAGCCGGGAGCAAATGATGTATATGTAGTACAAGGAAATGGGCAGGAAATTTTGATTCCCGCGGTAAAAAGCTTTGTTTTGAATATTGATATTCAAAGCAAAATGATAACCGTAAACGAAGCTATGCTGCAAGAGGTTGCCGTTTATGAAGATTAGCGTTTTAACGATTTTTCCCGAAATGCTGTGCCCGATGCTTGAAAGCAGTATTTTGGGACGAGCCGTAAAAAACGGAATTTTGGAGATTGAGCTGATTAACATCCGTGATTTCAGTGACAATAAACATCATAATACCGATGATTACCCGTTTGGCGGCGGTGTAGGAATGCTGATGATGCCGCAGCCGATTTTTTCTGCGTTTGATAGTGTAAAAACAAAGGAAAGCCTAAGTATTTATCTATCTCCGCAGGGAGAGATTTTTTCTTCACAAACCGCAAAGGAACTGGCAAAGGAAAAACATATCATTCTGCTTTGCGGCCACTATGAAGGTGTTGATCAGCGGGTTATTGATTGTTTAATCGACAGAGAAATTTCTATCGGTGATTATGTTCTTACCGGCGGTGAGCTTGCTGCGTTGGTAATTATCGATGCTACGGCACGATTTATAGACGGCGTTTTAGGGAGTACGGACAGCGCGTATGAAGACAGCTTTTCCGACGGCTTGCTGGAAGCGCCTCAATATACAAGACCCGCGGAATTTATGGGAATACGGGTTCCCGAAGTATTGCTTAACGGGAATCATGCGCATATCGCGGCATGGCAAAGAGAAATGCAGCTCAGAGTTACTTTAAAAAAACGCCCGGATCTTCTGAAAAAGAGTTACCTTTCAGCGGAAGATCAAAAAATTTTAGAAAAAATAAAGAACGAATAAAAATTGCTTGCTAAAAGAAAAATAGTATGGTATATTATTTAAGATTGATAAGTACGGGCGGTCCGCTTAGCCGGTTTTTCCGAGTTAATGAACGCCTATGAGGGAAAAGGAGACAATGCAATGGAACTGATTAAAGCAATTGAAGCGGAACAGCTTCGCAGTGATATTCCCGATTTTAAAATTGGCGATACTGTAAAAGTCATGGTTAAAGTTGTTGAAGGAACTCGCGAAAGATTACAGGCTTTTGAAGGAACGGTAATCGCTCGTAAAAACGGCAGCACTCGTGAAACCTTTACGGTACGCAGGGTTGCCTACGGCGTTGGTGTTGAGCGTACATTCCCTGTACATTCGCCCAGACTCGGCAGTATAACCATTGTTCGCCGCGGCCGCGTACGCAGAGCAAAACTGTATTATCTGCGTGATCGTATCGGTAAAGCAGCAAAAGTAAAAGAGATTCAGTAAAAAGCAAAAAGCCCCTTTTTGTATAAAAAGCAAAAAGGGATTTTTTGTTTAATAAATTAAAATATTTATGAAAGAATAGACACTCCTTACTTTTTGCCAAATTGTAAATTCTGCGTCTTTATCGAAAAAATAAGCCATATTTTTTATTTAGGTATTGACTATTAAAATAGAAAAGGGTATAATTGTTATGTTATATTTATGAGGGGGTTTCCTATGAACAAGTTTCTACATATGAACAGCCTTTTTACAAGAATTATTTTGGGCGTTCTTTCTTTTGCTGTTATTATATGCGCCTTTATTCCTTATTTTCAAATACCTGCTGTTAAGGCTGTTCACGATGTGAATGTTGCGGATCAACGTTTGGAAATTTATATTGGAAAAGATGCCGAAACGGTTAATATAATTTCCGAATTCAGCAACGGACAGCCTTTTTTGATTTTCAGTGACGCGGAACTTACGCAAACCGTGGAAAGAACCGCAATCCCTACTCCTGACCAAGTAAATACTTATTGGGTGCAATTTTTTGCGTACGGTTACGATACCGCAGCGGAAGAAAGAGTGCTGGGATTTGTTCCGATCAGTGTATATAAACTTATATTGAACAAAGGTGCTACAAAAGATGACCTGACTTCCGTAAGCGTAAACAAAGTGGAAAAAACGATTACCATTAGCGTTCCGAAAACAACCACCTTTGATTTTTCTCGTGTGATTGACACCAAAAATGTATGGACAATCTTTGATAATCGCCTTACCGGTTTTTCTGATTCAATAAAAGAAGCAAGAAGTATTCCTGTAAAAAAGCATGAAAATGAAGGTGATAGGGATAAATACTATATTGCAATTACCTTAAAATCCGAAACCAATCCGATGAGTACAGGAACAACAAGCGAAGAAGGCTCTTCTTTAGTATATTATCCGCTGGATATGTATGAGTTATATATTTATCGTGATAAAGTACGTAGCACTTTACCTACTGTAGGTGAATTTGGTCTGGGTATACTTTCCAGTGTTGAAACACAAAAAAATAACGGAACGATGACGCTTTATACCGGGGACGCACTGATGCTTACCTTAATGGTTTATGCTTTGATATCGACTATTTTCAGTTTTGTAATTCCCAATAAATTTAGATTGATTCAAACCATTGTGGGCAGTCTTTTAGGGTTGGCTTTAATCATTGTACCGGTTCTTGATTATATAATGTTCTTTAAAGATAATCATTTTAATATACAACCCGGTATGTTTATTCTTATGGCTTTAGGTGTTTTGATTCTGTTCTTTGCTGTGTTCGATTATATTCGGTGTCACAAGGAATATGTTGCAGAACAAATTCATATTTACGGCGAAGACGCGTTTAAAAAGAAAAAAGAAAAAAAACTTGAACCGGAAGCACCGAATATGGAAACTATTGAAATTGACGGCAAGAAGGCATTAAAGAAGAAAGAGAAAAAAGAAAAAAAGAAGAAAGATTGACATAATGCCCCGAAAAAATAATTTTCGGGGCTTTTTTATGAGGGAAAATATGAGAATTGTAATCGGAATGTCCGGCGGCGTCGATTCCTCCGTTGCGGCATACCTTTTAAAACAGCAGGGATATGACTGCGTAGGAATCTTTATGAAAAATTGGGAAGAAGAACAAAATGAGCAGTGCACGGCTCAGCAAGATTATGACGATGTACGATCGGTATGTGACAAAATAGGCATCCCTTATTATTCAATTAATTTTTCAAAAGAATACTGGGATAGAGTGTTCCGTATTTTCCTTGATGAATATGCCGCGGGGAGAACACCGAATCCTGATATTTTATGCAACAAAGAAATAAAATTTAATTGCTTTTTAAATTTTGCATTGTCGATTAACGCGCAATATATAGCGACCGGCCATTACGCACGACTGGAAGAACGCGACGGCTTAATGACATTGCTGCGCGCGGCAGACAAAAACAAAGATCAAACCTATTTTTTATATGCGCTGAATCAGCAGCAATTACGTCCGGTAAAATTTCCGATAGGGGATATAAACAAAACGGAACTTCGGCAAATAGCCCGGCAGGCAGGTTTAGTTAACTGGAAAAAGAAAGATTCTACCGGAATATGTTTTATCGGTGAACGGCGCTTTCGGGAATTTTTGTCCGGCTATCTGCCGGCGCATGCCGGGGATATTCTTACACTGGACGGCAAAAAAATCGGGCTTCATAGCGGTGCTATGTATTATACATTGGGACAGCGGCATGGCCTTGGCATAGGCGGAAACAAAGACGGCAACGGCGAACCATGGTTTGTTGTAAAAAAGGATATTAAGAACAATATCGTTTATGTGGCGCAAGGAGAGCATCCTTTACTCTATTCTTCCTCTTCCGTTGCTTCGCAGCTTTCCTTTATTGCCGGCGAGATTCCCGCACGCAGCTTTGACTGTACCGCAAAATTCAGATACCGTCAGCCTGATCAGCAGGTTCATGTGGAAATTGATAACGGAAAAATGTTGCTTACACATAAAAACGCGCAGAGAGCGGTAACACCGGGACAATCTGTAGTGCTGTATGATCAGGATATTTGCTTAGGCGGCGGTATTATTGATGAGACGTATGGCTGAACGCGGCAATATACTGATACAGTTCCTCTTCGTTCTTGGGTTCAGTGATTTTCCAATACGGCGGCAGCAAATATTTATAGGTTTTAAATCGCTGATCCATTAATAAAATAAAGCCCGTATCTTCCGCGGTTCTGATGAGTCTGCCGGAAGCTTGGCAGACTTTATTCATCCCCGGATATACATAAGCATACTCAAATCCTTTATGATAAATTGTTTCAAAATGCGTTCGGATTCTTTCACGCTGTAAATTGTATTGCGGAAGTGCTACTCCTACAATAATAATCCCTTTGAGTCCGTGACAATCAATGCCTTCACTGAAATGACTGCCCATTACCGCAAAAGCAAGATGATTTTTCCCTTGCAGAATTTTTTGCATAAACATTTTTCGATCTTCCGGTGAAGCATCTGCCTCTTGCAAAAATACAGGGATTTTCATCTGCTCCGCCACAGCTTGCATAAAGCGAAAAGACGGAAAAAACACCATAAGATTTCCCAGTGAAATTTCGCGGCATTTTTCTATTTTTTGCGCAATAACACCGTAAAACTGTTCCCGCATCGTATAACGGGTATCTATGCTGTAATCGGCAAGGATTAAAAGATGATCCGGATTAAAAGGATACGGTGCCGAAAAGCCAAACGCATCATTTTGCGGCAAAATACTGTTTTTATAGAATTCATAGGGGGTAAGTGTGGCGGAATAAAGAATAGACGCACAGCCTTTGTTCAAACTTTCCTGCAAATAAGGTGCGGGATCCAAACACTGAAGAACTATCTCTTGGCCAGACTGCTGATATAAAGCAAAATGTGTTTCTTTAAAAAAAGTAAAAAGCGTTTGAAAGCGAAAGGCATCCTTGATAAATAAAACAACATCTCCGGGAATGGATTGCTTTTGCATGAGCTCATTTGCCGTTTCGTTAACGGAAAGAATTCGGAACGCTATTTTTTTTACTTCTTCAGGTTCTATCGGCATTTCCGGTTCATTTGTTTTCAGTATTTTATTGAATTCCGTATACAATTTGGTCAGCTGACGATATAGTTTATTTTCCTTAGGGAGCATTTTTTTTATTTCGAAGAGACGTTTTTTGGAAAGTAAAGAAGAATACATATCCCGTCCGCGCTCAATTAAATTATGTGCTTCATCAATTAAAAATACATAGCGGCCGTCTTTTCCTTCAAAATACCGGCGCAAATAGACAATAGGATCAAACAAGTAATTATAGTCCGCGATCACAACCTGTGCTTCCAGCGAAAGCTCTAAGGATAATTCGTGCGGACAGATTTCATATTTCTCCCCGGCTTCCTTAATTGTTTGGGGAGTAAAATTATCTTTTTTCAATATTTGCGGAAAGGCATCGTGTAACTTTTTATAAAAATTCCGGGAATACGGACATGATTCAGGCGAACAATCCTGCTCTTCCATCAAACAGGCCTTATTTTTTGCCGTAATCATACAACTTTTAATTTTTAAGCCTTTTTTTCGCAGTAAATTTAATGCGTCTTCATTAACCTGCATCGTCTGATTTTTCGCGCTGAGACAAAAAATCTTTTCGATATCTCCCTGTTCCATATTTTTTACGGCAGGGAAGAGCGCCATCATCGTTTTTCCGCTTCCTGTAGGCGCCTGTAAAAAAAGTTTTCTGTTCTGTTTAATGGCCGAATAAATCTGTGCTGCGCCTTCATGCTGTCCTTTTCGAAAATTTTCAAAAGGAAACGTAAGATGACGGACACTGCTAAAAAAATCATCCATGGCTTTTATTCGCAGATTTAAAATGTTAGAATAATCCGTCACCATTTCATCAAAAAATTTTTGTAAGCTTTCAAAGGAAAAACGATATTCAAAATCAACAATTTCCTCATTTAAAAGACAAAAATAGCTTAGCCGCGCGCAAATACAAGACAAACTATGTTCTTTTGCATAAATATAGGCATAGATCATCATTTGAGCCTTATGCGCGGATTTCAGCGGTGCTTCAATAGAGGCGGCACTGCAATAAGTTGATTTAATTTCGTGAATAAAATAATCCTTTTTATCGAAAAAGATACCGTCAGCTCTTCCTTGAATTTTCAAAGAAAAATTTTGGCATTTTACAATAAATTCAAGAGGTACTTCTCGCTGATATTTAATGGTTTCTTTTTCACAATAAACATTCTGCAGCTTTTTATGGGCGGAAGTTCCCTGAATCATTCTGTCTACCGACGGCATAACACCCAAAGATCCTTCGGGAAAACAATATTCGGCCAGTTCACCGGCAGATATCTGGATAAAAATATTTTCCATAAACACCTCCTTATATAGTATAGCATCTTATAAAATTTAAGTAAATATGATTTATTTATACTCATAATTGACTTCTATTCGACAAAATGCTACAATATTTATACTTAGGAGGAAAATCCGTTGAAGAAACTTGCTTTTTTTACGCTGTTTATCTATTTATGGTGTATGATAATACCGGTTTCCGCTTCTTCTGAATTACTGGAAAACGGCAGCTTTGAAAAAGGTTTGACCGGTTATTTTTACGCGGAAAACGGAGGGCAGTATCTCTATACTTCAAATGCGGCGGCTTCGGGTAAATATTCCGTATATCTATCCAAGCGGACAAGCCAAGACATTTGTATTCAGTATGATATAAAACAAATCTTAAAACAACACGGACCACAATACTATACATTTTCTATTTCTGCAAAACTGAATGAACCGGCATTTGATTATTCAAAATTCTGTGCCGTCATTAAAATTGTGACAACCGATCAAGAGTTTTTATATAAAAGTCAGGAAGAAAAAATTGTAAACGAAAAATTTACGTCCTGTAAAAGCAGTACGAACTTATTATGGCAGGGAGAAATTACAGAGGCTTATTTGTACCTGCAAAATTGTACGAAAAATGAGTATCCCAATATTTTTATTGATGACTTCTCTCTATCTTTTTCTATTGTTGACGTTCCTTCTTCTACGGATACACCTACTTTTTCATCCATACAGATCGGTGCGATACGAAGAGATATTTGGGAGGATTCCTCCGTAGAGTCTAAGGCCGCGGCGTCCGCGCTTTGGCCGGAGAGATATCGTATGCTTTTTCCTTTTCATACAGCTTTGGGGGAAGAAATCCATTTCGGCCTTTATCAAGATATCATCGATATTGAAATTGATTTTGCCGAATATGCCGGAATTGATTTTTGGGCTTACTATTGGCTTGAAAACGGCGGTGCTTACCGAGCCCATAAAAAAAGCAGCAAAGCCTCCAGCGTAAAAATGTGTTTTATTTTAGAGCAAACAACTTCATTACAGCAAATAAAAGAGATGGCTGAATATTTTTCTCTGGATTGTTATCTGAAACTTTCCCAAAGACCGGTTCTTTTCTTAGACGGCGATACAAATACCTATAATAAACTCGATATGCTTTCTCAGGTGTGCGCTTTGAAGGGAATACAGCTACCCTATATTATCTTAATGACACCAAGCTATCTGCAAAGCAGTGCAGAAGGAATCGATGCCATTGTCCCGACAGGTGACAGTATAACAGAAAGTGATTGGAAAGAAGTTTTTTCTTATACAAAAGAACTGATACCAATGGTCTATTGCGGAAAAAATAAAGCGGATTATTGCACAGCGGACGAAATTATCAGCACCTTAAAAACCGCTCTTGATTTTTGCAAAAACACCAATCCGGGCTGTATTTTGCTAAATGCATGGAATAGGAATGAAGCAGGCGCATGGCTCGTTCCTACGCTGAGCTTTAATGCTTCCGGAAACGCGATTATAGAAAACGGAAAGTATCGTTTGGATACTTCACGAATAGAGGCCCTGCATAACTTATTGAATCCAAACGGAGAAACCGATATTTTACATCACTACAGTGCTTATTCCCTGCAGGAACCGCAGGATAACAGAACGCCCGCTGTTACCGAAAAACCACAGCCTTCCGGCAATGAAGCAGGGAACAACATAGAAAAAGAAACCGCGGAAAATATTTTAGTTTCTCCTCAAATTACTGCTTCGGAAGAAATTGTTGTTGCTACGCCCGAAGGATTTATGCGGCCGGTGTGGATTTCTTTGATTGCGGTATTTGTGGTTTTAGTTGCAGTTATTCTATTTGTTTTATGGAAAAGGAAGAAAAATCATGAAAAAGAAAGCGGAAATCATGGATCGTGAGGCAATAAATCGTGCATTAACACGGATTTCTCATGAAATTATAGAAAGAAATAAAGGAATCGATAATTTATTTATTATCGGCATCAGGCGCAGAGGAGTTTCTCTTGCAAAATGTATTTTGGACAAAATATCCTCTGTAGAGGGAAAAACACCGGAATACGGTGAATTGGACATTACATTTTACAGGGATGACCTTACGGAAGAAAAATATTCCGGGGTTAGAAAAAAGCCTTCGCTTCAGCCTGACGGTAAACGGATTGTGTTAGTAGATGATGTGATTTTTACCGGCAGAACCGTTCGAGCTGCCATTGACTGTCTTATGGATATCGGACGTCCTAAATGTATACAGCTTGCCGTATTAATTGATCGAGGGCACCGAGAACTTCCGATACGGGCGGATTATGTAGGCAAAAATGTGCCGACCAGTCTGGATGAGGTAATCAAAGTCACTACCGATGAATTTGACGGAACACAGTCTGTTTCTCTGTACGAAAAATAAAATATTATTCCTTTATCATTTTACTTTACTGAAGCACTGCATTTGCAGTGCTTATTTTTATTGCATAAACACTTTCATTAGGGAGAAAATATTGCATATAAAGTAAAAAAAGGAGAATTTTTTATGCAAGCAATCATATTAGCCGGAGGCAATGGAACTCGTCTCCGACCTCTTACACAGGAATTACCGAAACCTATGATCCCCGTACTCAATAAGCCTTTGATGGAATATACCGTAGAATTACTGAAAAAACATAATATTGATGATATTGGTGTAACACTCAAATTCTTACCGCAATATATTAAAGATTATTTTACCGACGGAGAAAAATGGGGAACAAGAATCACATATTTTGAGGAAGAGACTCCTCTGGGAACAGCCGGATCAGTAAAAGCGGCGGAAAATTTCATACAGGATACTTTTATTGTTATAAGCGGTGATGCGCTGACCAATATTGAAATTCCCAAAATTCTCGCGTATCACAAAAGCATTCATGCTGATGTCACAATTGTACTTTCTAAACAGGAAAATCCGTTGGAATACGGTGTTGTTTTAACGAATACCGACGGACGGATTACTTCGTTTTGTGAAAAGCCGCAATGGGAAAACGTAATTACAAACACGGTAAATACCGGTATCTATATTATAGAAAAAAAGGTGCTTGAAAAGATTCCTGTCAATACTGTATTTGATTTCAGCAACGATCTTTTTCCTCTTCTTTTAAAAGAAAATGCCAACATATACGGCTATATCACAGAGGATTACTGGAGCGATTTAGGTACGCCTGAGGCCTATCTCCGAGCACAGGAAGAGCTGCTTGACGGCAAAGTTTTCGGTAAAAAAATGAATAGTATTTTTGAAGAAAATGTTTCTTTAGGGGAGGAAGTAAAAGTAATCGCTCCCGTATATATCGGTAAAAATACCGTAATTACGGGGAAAAGCAATATAGGGCCATACGCAGTAATCGGAAGCGGTTGTATTATTGAAAATAGCCGTGTGGAAAACGCGGTGCTTTGGAATCAGGCTGTACTTACTGACAGTGACTGTACACATTCGGTAATGGGCATGAAAACAAAAGCGGAAAAAACTCTTTTTGGCGGAAACAATATGATCGGTTCCCATGTAATTCTGAATCGAAACACCCAACTGATGACAGGAGCATCCGTTTTCAACAATATAGAAATCCAGCGCAATTCTATCATTGAAGGAAAATGTACAGCGGGGAAATGCACCGATACTGTGCTTTGGAACAACGGTGTCATTACAGGAATTTGGAATCATGATATTGATCACGGCACACTGGCTTCTATCGCTTCTTCGTATTTATCCTCAAAAATGCTTATCTGCAGTAATGAAGATCGTCTTGCAGGTTCTCTGGCAATGCTGATGGCTTCTTATTACAGTTTATGCGGTTCCACTGTCTATATATCGGTCTGCAACGTTTCTTCCTGCCGCTACTACGCCGATGTTTATAAAATGAAGGCCGTTTATATTCAAACATCGGGAGAAAACCTCTCGCTTGAGTTAATCGATGAGAAAGGGCTTACGATTCCTTCTCAGCAAGAGAAGAAAATTGACTTTAAATCCAACAGCTTCGCTTTGAAACGAGGAAAAATCATACGGTTACATTCGTTGGACGGTGACTTTGAATATTTCCTGAATCATTCCATTCCGTTTTCGCGAAGTAATGTAGAATTATATGCTAAGGATGCCTATCGTCTGCATAATTTGGTGCATCGAAAAACAACAGAGGTTTCCTTGCCGTTAAATCATCTTTTTCGAGCGGCCGTAAAAGCATCCAACGGCAGTGTACAAAGTATTTATACGCCGGACGGACGAAGAATCTCTGTAGACGACTTTATGCGCCTTAAAATACGTCTTACGGCTTTTTTTGGCGGCAAAGAGGTGTTCCTTCCGGCTTATGCTTCAGAAGGACTTCGCACGTTTGCACAAACCAATGGTCTGCGGATACTCAGGCAGCTGCAGCACAAAGGCAACATGATGCAGCAGCTAAAAAGCTTTAACTGTTTTGCTGCTTTGTTGGAATTTGAACCTTCATTTTTTGCGGAAGCGTTAGCGTATTTTCTTGATTCAAAGGCGCTGGAGGCCCCCGGAGAAACCATCGTAACCAAAATGGATTTCGAATGTGATCCCGGAGAAAAATGTTCCACAATTTTTGCGCTGAACAAAGATAAAAACAGCACCGGCATCCAAGCGGAATATAAGGGTGGTTATATTACAGTAATTCCCGCCAATAACGGATATTCCTTTACTGCTTACGGTCGCTTTGCCCGTGAGGAGTATGCGGCTGATATTACGGAAGAATTTATAAAAAGCCGTATAAACAGGGATAGATGACAAGCTTCGATCCTTTGCGTAAATTTAATTGCTTGCAAATTTTACCTAAATGATGTATAATTAAATGAAAATATTATACGCAAACAGGAGGCATATTTGTGGCGAAAAGTAAAAATAAACTTCGCGTAATACCACTCGGCGGCATTGAAGAAATCGGTAAAAATATGACGGCCATTGAGTACGGTAATGATATAATTGTTGTTGACTGCGGTTCAATGTTTCCCAAAGAGGATCTCTACGGTATTGATTTGGTCATTCCCGACGTAACCTATTTGGAAAAAAACGCAGATAAACTGCGCGGCTTTGTAATAACACACGGACATGAAGATCATATCGGAGCAATTCCTTACGTATTTAAACAGGTGAATGCTCCTATCTATTGTACCAAGCTGACGCAGGCACTGATTGAAAACAAACTGAAAGAAAATAAAATGCAGAACCTTGTAAAGATTCATTGCATTCAGGCAAAAGATGTTGTTAAAATCGGCTGTTTTACCATTGAATTTATAAAAACCAATCATTCCATTGCGGGAGCTGTTGCTCTGGCAATCACAACACCGATAGGCGTTGTGATACATACCGGTGATTTTAAAGTAGATTATACGCCGGTGGACGGCGACGTGATTGACCTTGCCGCTTTTGCGCGTTACGGTGAAAAAGGCGTACTGCTGCTGATGTCTGACAGCACCAATGCTGAGCGTGAAGGCTTTACTATGAGTGAAAGCAAGGTAGGGGAGTGCTTTGAAAAATACTTTGACGAGGGAATCGATAAGCGTATTATTGTTGCCACCTTCGCCAGTAATGTACACAGAATTCAACAAATAATCGATCATGCTGAAAAATATAATCGTAAGGTTTGTATTTTAGGCCGAAGCATGGAAAACGTATCGAAAATTGCCGCGGAATTAGGCGAGTTAAACGTCAATCCCAAAACAATCATAACGCCGGAAAAGGCCGAAAGCATGCCAAAAGAAAAAGTAGTGATTATCACTACCGGCTCTCAAGGAGAACCCATGAGCGGTCTTTCCCGCTTGGCAACAGGGGATCATACAAAAGTAAAACTCACCAAAGGTGATATGGTGATTGTATCCGCTTCAGCAATCCCGGGCAACGAACGTATGGTTTATCGCGTAATCAATAATTTATACCGTTTGGGCGTTATTGTAATTTATGAAGCGCTTGATGCGGTGCATGTTTCCGGACATGCCTGCAAAGAAGAACTTAAGCTTATTTTAAGTCTTACAAAACCAAAATATTTTATGCCGGTGCATGGGGAATACCGTCACTTAATGCAGCATGCATTGCTTGCTGAAAAACTGGGACTTGACAACGGAAATATTTTTATGCCGGAAATAGGTCATGTGCTGGAGATTTCCAAAGACGGCGCACGGTTTAACGGAAGCGTTCCCAGCGGTGTTATCATGGTGGACGGTCTGGGTATCGGGGACGTTGGCAATGTGGTTCTTCGGGATAGAAGAGTGCTCTCACAGGATGGCCTTGTGGTTGTATGTATCACGCTTTCCAGTATTGACGGCGCTCTGCTTACCGAGCCGGATATTATTTCACGCGGTTTTATTTATATGAAAGATAATGAGGAACTCATTAATCATTCCAAACAGATTGTACAAACGTTTATTGAGGAATTAAGTAAGGACAAACTGCGTGACTGGCCCTATATCAAAAATGAGATAAGGCATCAGCTGAAAGAATTCCTGTATGCAAAAACAAAGCGTACACCAATGATTCTGCCGATGATAATTGAGATATGAAATACAGCAGTTTTGATAAAAAGTCTCAAAAAAATGTTGAGCAAAAGAATATAGTGGATAAGCATTCCTCAAATCATAAAAAGCCAAAGCGTAAATTTGAAATGCCTTTTAAGAATTTCAGTGAATTTAAACTTTGGCTTAAGAAAATACGCCATAATATTCTTATTAAAATAGGCGGTTTGATCGGTACCGGACGAGATACGGAAAAAACTTGGAGAAAAATTAGGCCGGTAACGATTTATTTGATCAGCGGAATTTTAGTCCTTACTTTTTTTATTACCGCAATTTCGATGACTCTTTCAGCCTTGTTCTCACCGGTAAATAAGCATAATGATGACCCAGTACTTTTTACCATCAATAAGGGTGCATCCATGTCTTATGTAGCAAATAAGTTAGAGGAATGCGGATTGGTCAAGACCTCTTGGGGAATTAAGCTTTTAGCCGATTTTACCAGTGTTTCTTCTAAAATACAAAGCGGCGAGTACATATTGGACAGAACTATGAGCGCGCAAGATATTTTGGATGTTATTACACGACCCACGGCTTCCGCTTCGGTGGTAAGCGTAACCTTGATTGAAGGCACTACTGTAGAAGATTTTGCGGAAGTATTAGCGGCATCAAATGTAATTGAATCTGCCGAGAGCTTTTTAAATGAATGTAAAAACGCGCGGAATTATGCGGATTTTTATTTTGTTCCGGAACTTTATGACATGGGAAATCTTAAATATTTATTGGAAGGATATCTGTTTCCTGATACTTATGAATTTTATGTGGGTTCTTCCAATCAAACTGTTATCAGCAAACTTCTTTCCCGGCTGAATGAAATCTATACACCAGAGTATACTGAGCGTGCCAATGAATTGGGTCTTTCCATGCATCAGGTATTGACCTTAGCTTCTATTGTTGAAAAAGAGGGAAGAGGGGAAGATTTTTACAAAATCTCCGCGGTCTTCCACAACCGAATTGCAAAGAATATGCGCTTGGAATCAGATGTTACCGTACAATATGCACTGGGCGTAAAACGTTTGGTACTTACTGCGGAAGAATTAAAAGTGGATTCTCCTTATAATACGTATCTTGTATCGGGAATTCCTGCCGGTCCGATTTGTAATCCGAGCAAGGAAGCCATTAAGGCCGTATTATATCCCGATGAAGAAACCTTAAAGGAAGGCTATTTATATTTTACTCTCACAGATCCTTATACAGGGGAAGTTGCTTATTCCAAAACTTATGAAGAACATGTGGAAATTAAAAACAAATATCAATCCGTTTGGGCGGCTTATGATAAAGCGCAGGGTAACGAATGAAAAAAGTAACAATATATACTGACGGTGCCTGTTCCGGAAATCCGGGAATAGGCGGGTGGGGCGCTGTGCTGTTTTACGGCAGTTTCTCCAAAGAAATCAGCGGTTTTGCAGAAAATACTACCAATAATCGTATGGAGCTTACCGCGGCCATTCAAGCGATCGCTTTACTGAAAGAACCCTGTGATATTGAGCTTTACTCTGACAGCGCTTATCTGGTAAACGCTTTCCGGGAAGGTTGGATTTACGGTTGGAAAAAAAAAGATTGGAAAAAAGGAAACGAGGAAATTCCCAATAAAGATCTATGGCTGCAATTATATTCTTTTATTAAAACACATAAAATTGAATTTATAAAAGTAAAGGGTCATGCGGATAACAAATGGAATAACCGGTGCGATACGCTAGCTACCGGTGCCATTAAAGCATTTAAAGAGAACCACAAACAAAGTTAAAAAAACATCAATAAAAAGTCCGGAATTTTTCGGGCTTTTTTTAAAAAATGATCATGGTAACAGCATCAATTGATATTGCTGGTATTTTACTTTTTGTATATGTTAATTTTTTATTGACAAATTCATCGTTATACTTTATAATTTTCACAACTATTCGCAAAACTTGTCTTTTGCGAATAGTTGTAAGTGCGTAAATTATTCCCCAAAAGGTGTGTGTTTCAAATATGAATTCTTATTTTTTAACCCGAAGCCAAAAAACAATGGAAAAACTTGATTCCGTACTCAACGAGCTTCCGACTTTTTGCAAAACATTATTTGTTGGCATTCAAAATACCACAGGCCCTCTAACCAGGCTCAACTACGCTTACGATCTGCGGTTGTTTTTTCATTTTCTATCTGAAAAAACAAAAAAAGAAATAAAAAATATTTCATTGGAAGATTTACGCGCGGTTACGGTGCATGATATTGAAGATTTTATTCATCACATTACCCTTTATGAAAATGATGAAAATAAACTTGTTGAAAACCGTGAAAACGGCCGTGCAAGAAAAATTGCGTCCATTCGAATGATGTTTAAATACTTTTATAAAAGCGGCGATTTAGAATCCAACGTCGCGTCATTAGTGGATTTACCCAAAATACATGAAAAGGCCATTATTCGTCTGGATGTGGATGAAGTGGTAAAATTGCTTGATGAGGTTGAATCCGGCGATGGATTAAGCCCCCGGCAAAAGCAATTTCATGAACGCACCAAAAGTCGTGATCTTGCCATACTCACTTTATTTTTAGGAACAGGAATCCGAATCAGTGAATGCGTGGGGCTTAATGTGGAGGATGTTGACTTTCGAAATCTCAGCATCCGAATTACCCGTAAAGGCGGAAACCAAACCGTACTTTTTATTAACGACGAAATTGCGGAGGCACTGGACGCCTATTGCAACGAAAGAGCGCAGATGAAAGGCGCTGACTCCCCTGCCCTGTTTTTGTCGTTGCAGGGGGGGCGCATCACGACGCGTTCGGTACAAAATTTAGTAAAAAAATATGCTTCTATTATCACACCGCTAAAGCATATCACCCCGCATAAGCTTCGTTCTACATACGGCACTAATTTATACCGTGAAACCGGCGATATCTATCTTGTTGCCGATGTTTTAGGGCATAAGGATGTAAACACAACACGGCGTCATTACGCGGCTATGGCGGAAGAAAACCGCCGTTTAGCGGCGCAAACAATCAAACTGCGGGAGAAATAAAAATCCGGCAATATGCCGGATTTTCAACAATCACATATGAAATAATATTGTTTGAATAAGTTAATTATAGAGCTACAGATCTTTTGCAATTACAGTCTGTTGTTAATGTAATTTGTTATAGTCGTCGTATCTCCGTCAGGGCACCAAGCTGCCTTAGAAACATAAATACCGGCGCCCATGGAGCCTCTATGGCCACCAATCTGAAGCTTATTTGTATATCCCTTCGTGCCATAGGAATAATAATAATCTGCCGTGTCTGTTTCATAGGAACCGCCGCGAATATAAGCATATTCCGTGGCGTCTTCTCCGTCGCTGACGCAATGAACCAACCAATAGGCTCAGCCGCCACCTACGCTTTCAGCCGAATAGCAGACATTCCCAGCACAATCCATGGTGGTGTTCTTATATCTGGCAACGGAATATATTTTATTTGTATCCCATTCATACGCCTCCGGCGAACTCCAGCCGTAGGAGCCGATATCCAGCCCGCCGTAATTTGCGGCGGCCGGCTCAGCCGGCGTGGCGTCGGCGTTATCTGTGGCGCATAGCCCGACCACGGAAACAGCTGCAAGCACAATGGAACATACCGCGAATAACTTTAGCAATTTTTTCATGTTTTTCTTTCTCCTTTTTTGTATATTTCATATGTGAATTGCTTTCGGGTATTATCCGTTATTCCAATTTCCCGCCCAAATCTGCTCATAATCTTCAAACGACCGTAATTGGGAGGAAGCATTGAGGGTAAAAGCCACAAGCTGCGGTGTTTCACCGTTATAGCTTATGTAAAAACGAAAGGTCGCATTTCCTTTGTCCGGCGGGAGGGCGTATTTTTGATTGAACGCCTCGCTGCCGCTTTTTATATACACGTATTTTTCTATTATATAAACATTCCCGTAGACGGTATCCTGATACCCCTTTATAAATCTGGCGGATAATTTTTCTACGTTTGAAGTACTTACGGGGTCAAGCACAACGGCTGCGTTATACTTTTTGGCGTCCTGCAGCATTTGCTCCAAAATATTGCTGGATTTCAGCTGCGATTTTAAGCCGGGGGAGCACAGCGCATAAAAGCCGTCAAAATAATCGTTGGAACAATCTTTGTTTAAGTGAATCAGGTATTTGTAGGCTTCAATGCCTTTTTCCTGGGCTGCTTTCATTTTATCTGTTTCTGCAAAAGAAACAGATTTGGTAAAGGACTCATCCACCATAATCGGCAGATACCGGGATTCCTCCTGAACGCTTACCGTATTTTCCGTTGCTAACAAATATCTTTTAGCAGCGGTGCTTTCCTCGGTTTGATACGCTTCCCGCCAGCCGATGATCTTGTTTTGTTCGTTTACAAATACTAAAAAGTAAACCGGCAGCCTTGCCCTGAAAACGCCTTCTTCATTGCTGTTGAAGTCATAGTAGCTTCTTTTTTGGCTTTGATAATACGGCGGGATCACTTCATAAAAGCTGCTGCCTGTAAAGAATAACTCGGAAGAAAGCACTAAACCCCGGATCTTGTTCTGCTGCGGATCTCTGTAATATTCCATACATTGTATGGAATATTTATTGTTATTATTACTCGATAATAACGTTTGCTGAATGCCGGAAAGCGTTTTGATATGCGTTTCAAGAAGATTGTTAAAATCAAGTCCTTCCTGCAAATAGGGGCGCCTGTATTCAATGTTTTTTTGGAACATTTCGCTGTCTTCGTAATACTTTGTGTCATACAGGCACGAAATCCAGTCCATACACGCGTTGACGGTTTCCTGATTCATGGAATCGGTATAAAGATATTCGGCTTTTTCAAATTCCAGCTTCTGTATTAAAAAATCCAAGCATACGGAATCTTTCTCCGCCCATGGTCGATTTAATTCATATAATTGATGCACATAATTATGATATTCATCTAAATACGCATCTCTTGCTGTATTTTCAAACGTGACGATTCCGTCGCTTATACTAACGTTGGGCGTTGCCGTAGGGCTATGGGGAAGCAGCTCGTCACCGGAAGGTATCGACTGCCTGCATCCTGCCGAGGCTGACAAAAGAACGAAGCTTAGCAATATAACACCTATTTTTTTCATAGCTATTTTACTCCTCGCTTAAAATTCCGTTATCCATACTATAAACCTTGCCGCAAAGCGCCTCGATATCTTCAGGATGATGGCTTGTTAAAAGCAGGGTGAGCTTTTCTTCTTCCCGCAGCTTTTTTAAAAGCGCATGGATATCGGCAACGCCTTGCCGGTCAAGGCCGTTCATCGGCTCATCCAGTATTAAAAATTTTGGTTTTTCCATAATTGCCTGGGCAATGTTCAGCCTTTGGCGCATTCCCATGGAATATTTTTTGGTGGGGCGCTTATCCTTGGGGTCAAGCCCTACTAAAGCAATGGCGTTTTCCACGTCTTCTTTTTTGATATTGTTCCGGATGCTTGCCAGCAGGGAAAGGTTATTAAAGCCGCTTAAGTTCGGTAAAAAACCCGGTGATTCAATCAATACGCCTACATCGCTTGGGAATTTCCCCTTGGTGCCCACACGCTCGCCGAATACATACACCTCGCCCGAAGTTGGCGTAATCAGATTGCAGATTGCTTTAAACAGCATACTTTTTCCGCTTCCGTTTGCGCCTACAATGCCTACAGAATCTCCTGTATTCACCGTTAAATTGATATTCTTTAAAATTTCTCTTTTGCTGATGGTTTTGCATAAATTAATGATTTTTAACGCTTCTTTCATTTTTCCCTCTCCTAAGCTTATTTTTCTCTTGAAAGACTGATCAGGTCTACCTTCCGCATCACCAGGCAGTAAATGGTGATGGCCAGTGTTAATGCTGCGGCCCAATAGAGGATAGCATAATTAACAAAGGTAAAGTTATTGATTTCCGTTAAGGCTTTAAAATGACCATTATAAAACGGGTAAAAAGAAAATTCCTGATAATTTCTTGCACCGAACAGCGCTACCACCATTACGGAGAAAATACAGATGATGCTGCCTATGGATTGCTTGAACAGCGCGTTGACCGTCATGCTGACAACGGCAAGGAAAAAGGAGTAGAGAATTAAAAACAGCATTTCCAGCATTACCGCTCCAATCGGAGAAAAGGTTCTTATCACGATGGGGGCAGGATACAGGCTGCCGTATCCTTCTTCAAGATTCGCAGTTGCAAGGACCCCGGGGGACCATTGGTTGGCTAACGACATGTGATTATGTAAGCGGAAAAACAGGGCGTATATTACTAAAATAGCAAAAGCGAAAACAAGGACCGCCAAAAAAGCAGAAATCAAATTGATGCGGGCCACCGTCTGCCGTTTGCCCATTCGCAAGTATCTCGTGGCGTCGTCCTCCTTGGCGATGCCGATGCCCGATAGCAGCACTAAAAGCGACATCGGCACCCATAATTTTAGTAAGAAGGAATCGCAAAAAATGTTTTCCCAAAAGTTGTTGGATATGGAATATGCAATTCCGCGGCCGTACATAAAGTAAATGGGAATTAAAAGGGATACGAGGATGATCCAGCCCGGAATCCGCAAAAGTGTATTGGTAATCATGGTGATATTGCGTTTAAACATCTGTTTTGCTCCTTCTGAAAAAGAACAGAGCGTACACCCCCAAACTGATTAAAATAAGCGCCGCGTATTGAATCAGAACATCAGAATACGTATCTTGATAGGTTTCCAAAGCCCATACGCAAACACAGGAGGTAACCCAGGGCGTCATTATGTACCGGTGGATTTCATCAATGACGATATTGGCAAATAAGAAACCCGTGGAATAGGCAAGATACTTATTGTTCCACAGCGCCGAAAAACTGACGGTCAAAAGAGAATATACCCCGCCGAATAAAATTAAATTCGCGGATTCAAAAAGGCTGAAAAGCGGTATGTTTTCCTGATAAAGCGTTTTTAAAAAATTATCATCCGACAGCATATCCAACTGAAACAGCGGAACGGAAGAAGTGGGATCGATGAGAAAGCAAAGGATGAATAATATCATTTCGCCGCACAGCACAACGGCCATGCCCGTAATAAAGGAGGTAAAGGCTTTTGAAAAAAAGTATTTTCCCCTGCCGGTTCGAATCAGCACGTTGCGCAGATATCTGCTTTTATATTCCTGCAAATAAAAGTTCGCGCAGGGAATCGCGCAGATTACCGGTAGCATGAACGACATTTGTGTCGCTGAAATATCGCCGCAGGTCGAAGATATATATCGGTTTAAAAAGCCGAAATTCGTAACGCCGAATGTTTGTAACATCCGGGCTTTTCCGTCAGTATAACTCAGCTGCTGAAGAATGCCCATAACCACAAACAGAGCAACCGCTATGTAAAAACCATAGGAATAAATGATTCTTTTAAAATCGTGCCTGAGCATGTTTTTCCTCCTCTTGCGCAATTCGTACTACATTATATATGATAAACTTTGCTTTTTGAAAAGTCAATACCCCACGTATAATTTTTCAACAAAAAAAATATAAAATTTGTTTTGTAAAGAACTACTAAAAAGTTTTGTGCTTGTCTTTTATTAAAAATATGTTAATTTTATAAAAATTACTTGCAAAATTTTCAAATTCTTGATACTATTAATAAGTAAACTATAATAATGGAGGAGTCCTATGAAAAGAATTTTTACCCCTTTGCTGATTTTCCTGTTATGCGT
>CAJKLB010000010.1 GCA_905200615.1 uncultured Selenomonadales bacterium
TTCCGATGTTTACATGCGGCTTCGTTCTTTCAAACTTGCTCTTTGCCATTTCTTATTCCTCCTGATACACCGTTTAAATTTGTACCGCGCCATGCGGCTGTGGAGCGGGTGATGGGAATCGAACCCACGCGGCTTGCTTGGGAAGCAAGAACTCTGCCATTGAGCTACACCCGCGGATACAACCATATTTTATAATATTTAAAATCCTTTGTCAAACAAAACCGTAAAACAAAATGATTTATTTTTATTTTTCCGCGGCTTTTTTGTTTTTGTCTACCAAAACATCACATTTTTTTACAGCAAATTATGGCAGATAATATTTTTTGCATTTTTCGGTGTTCAAAGATAACTTGTTATAAAAAGAGGGATACGTATTGTAATTGAAATAAATTTATTGTAAAATAATCAATAACAGCGAAAAAAGCAGTATGGTGATAAACATGAATGAAAAAGAATATCCGATGGCAAAACTGATTATGCCGGAAAGAGCAATGTACATCAAATACAGTTATGGATTTAAAGGAGCGCGTGTAAAACCCCATGATCACGGTGTTATGGAAATTGTTCTGATCATGAAAGGAACTTGTACGCACTATTTTGAAGGAAAAAGTCATATTTTGATTCCCGGTGATTTCTACGTGATTCATCCGACGCAAATTCATGCCATCAACATGGATACAGATTGCCGCTGGTGCGATATATTAGTATTAACTCAAAATAATACAAGAGAGCAACAGGAAATTTTTTTATTACCGGATATGCAAAAGCTGTTATATCAAAACGATCCCTCTTTAGGATATCCCCTGTATCATATACCAGTGATTCAAAGAGAAGATATTCTTTACCTTATTAAGCAAATTATTAACGAACAGGATAAACAAACAGAGAATACCGAAATTCGTCTCCGCGCTTATTTTTGTCTGTTGATGACGCAGCTTTCGCAAATCGTAAATATATCTCATACAAGGCTCACACTGGAAAGAAACGATGTCGCGCGAATATTAGCGTATCTGGAGGAGAATTTTGACCGGCCCATACGTATTGGTTCTTTAGCGGCGGATATGGGGTTCAGTGAAAGCCAGCTGCGCAGAGTATTTAAAGAGCAAACGGGATTTTCCCCGGTGGATTATTTAAATCATCTGCGCGTTCAAAAAGCAGAAATAATGCTCAAAAGCAGTGAGTTTACAATAACGGAAATCGCCGAAAAAGTAGGAATTTATGATACGTCCTATTTTTCAAGGCTGTATAAAAAATATACAAAGAAAAGTCCTTCACAAGACCGAGTGAAGAATAAAGAAAAAATCATTTAATATCTACGGATGCTTGTTTTCTCCAAATTTTTTGGTGAAAAGTTCTATTCTCTCGGTAAAAAATTTTTATATAATAAAGGTATAAAAATTTTACGGGAGGAGCAAGTATGCGCGGAAAAATATATGTAAAAAAGAAATATCTGAGGTTACTTATGGCACTCTTTTTATCTGCATGCTGCGGTGTAATTAACGTAAGCAGTTTTGCGTCGCCTATTCGTGTGGAAGCCGCGGCGGATAAACCGAATATTATCTATATTTTCAGTGACGAGCAAATTTATTCCGGCTGGAATAAACAGAACAGCGAAGTCTATACGCCGAATTTGAACCGGCTTGCTGCGGAAGGAACGTATTTTACACAATGCGTTTCCAATTGTCCTATTTGTGTGCCGTACCGAAATATTCTGGTTAACGGACGTATGGTGCGGGATACTTCTGTTCTTCGAAACATCGTGAATGCCGATTATACAACGCAATATGAAGGATATGCCAAGCATTTACAAAACGCAGGCTACTATACCGGGTATGTCGGAAAGCTTCATTTGACTTCAGGTTTGGCTACAGTTGAGCAAAGACAAATTTTCGGATATGACTATTGGCAGCAAACTTTAGGGGAAGACTGCCTGGATGTGGCCTATTATGATTTTAAAAGCGGAACAAATAAAATATATGAAGGCTATGCGGCTACCGGGCAAATGACCGACGCTATCCGTTTTGTAAAGGAGCACGCCAATGATGATCAGCCGTTCATGCTCACGCTTTCTATGTTTCCTCCTCACGCGGTGAAACGGGGTGAATCTTATGTGAATGCCGATGCTCCGCAAAAATGGGTGGATTATTACGCGGATAAAGAAATCACCTTCCGTGAAGGCGTGTCGGAATCTATGAGGACGCAGGAAGCTATTGACAGCATCAAGCAATATTATGCGCACTGTTCCGCGATAGATGAGGAAGTAGGCAGAATGCTGGATGCGGTTCAGGAAGCGGGAATAAAGGATAATACCATTGTTGTATTTACCAGTGATCATGGTGACTTCCTATGGACGCATAACCGCACGGCAGGAAAAGGAATGCCGTATGAAGAAGCGATTCGTGTACCGTTTATTGTTTCGTGGCCCGGCAAAATTGAAAAAGGCGCTGTCAGCGACGCGTTATTTTCCGCCGTTGATATCGCGCCCACAATGTTGGGGCTGGCAGGCCTTGATAAACCCGTTTATATGGACGGTATCAATTTTGCACCGATGCTTCTGGGTGAAAATATGAATTTGCCGCAAGCGGTATTTCTCTCCGCGGATGAAGGCGGCGGAGGTGTTTGGCGAGGGGTACGTACAGAACGCTATACGTATTCTATCGGTAAATATAACTTTTTATTTGATAATCAAAAGGATCCGGGACAACTCAATAATTTATTTGATAATCCTGAATATGCGAGTATTCAGGCTCAGCTTGATAAACAGTTATATGAATTGGAAACACAATACGGATTGGACCCTATGGCGGGAAAATGGCTGGATGCTTTTAATATTATGGGAAATGAAGGAAGTTTTGAAAGCGGAGATCTTGAGGGCTGGCAATCCTGCGTCGGCGGACCCTGTAACGGCAGTATTACCGAGGAAGAGGCGTATACGGGTAATTATTCTATGGCTATGCGCGGCAGGACAAACAGTTGGGATACGCTGGGGTATAATGTGCTTCCCTTAATAAAAGAATTGGGAACGGGAGAATATAAGTTCTGTTTAAACGCGAAAAAAATGCCGGATAATACCAACAAATTTCCGCGCCTTATTTTCCGGCATGACGGCGCCTCTCCCAATATAGTCAATAATATGGGAAACGTGGCCCCCGCTGTAGCCGAGGCTTCTTCCGATGAAAACGGTTGGTGCACCTATATTTTAACAGTGAATATAACGCAAGCGCTGTATAACGAGATCTGCCAGCGCGGCAAAATATGGCTTTGCTTTGATTCTTTAGCCGGTGACTTGTATATTGACAATTTCCGTATCTATAAATCAGGCGTAAAAAGTGATTATTTCGATGACGGACTGGTAAATAACGGCGACTTTGAGTCTTTTGAAACAGGTACGGTACTGCCGATGAATATTACCACCGATGAATGGAATCCAAATCTCAGCGGCGTGACGATCGTTTCCTCTCCCGCAAAAAGCGGAGAACGTGCCGCGTTCATATCCAACCGACAGTTTAATTATAATACGGTAATGAATCGTTCCTTAAAAAGTGTGATAGAAAAAAACGGTACCGGCAGATATATTGCTTCCGCCTATATAAAAGTAGCACAAGGAGAGGAGCCGACTTCTTTTCGTATGAGTCTAAGGGATTTCGGTACCGGAGGCAGGCAATATGATTCCGCTCCTGTTACAATCGGGCCTCAGGACGGATGGGTAAAATTTTCCTTAGAAGTAAACTTTGAAAGTATGCCCAAAGGTGATGTAGGATGCTATTTCAATACGCCTTCCACGACAGTACCGTTTTCCGATTTCTACATGGATATGTTCTCTTTTAAAAAAGTTGAATTGCTGCTGGATCAATCCGATGTTGAACTGTCTTTAGGCGAAAGTAAAAAGCTGAATGCGTTTTTTAGTTCTTACCGTAACGGCAAAGCCGTAACATGGACCTGTGATCGTCCGGATATCGTAAAAGTAGAAAACGGAAGGATTACCGGACTGAGTCTCGGCAATGCCATTGTCACCGCAATGGCGGAAGGTCTCTGCGCAACCTGCAGCGTCACAGTCAAATGCCCTCATGCGCATACAACCATTTTTCCTGAAAAGCCCTCTACCTGTACCGAACAAGGCAATACCGCTTACACCGTTTGCAAGGATTGCGGAAAAATAATCAGCGGATCCAATGAAAAACTGCCATTGGAAAATCATAACTGGGAAAATTACCGCAGCGATAACGCAGATGAGCAAAAACATTATCGGATCTGTTCTGTTTGCAAAGAAAAGGATGCAGGAGAAATTCATCAGTGGAGCGCAGACACGGCAACCGAGGAAAGTGACAAGTACTGTGTTGTGTGTGGATATATTGCAGAAAAGTTTCACGTACATCAAGCAGTTTTGGTAAAAGGTCAGGATGCAACCTGTACCCAAAGCGGTATCAAAGACTATTATACGTGTTCCTGCGGAAAATTTTTTGAAGATGAGCACTGCAGCAGAGAAATCACGGATATTGATACTTGGAAAAAAATCGCCCCGAAAGGACATACCGATGAAAATCAAGATCTTGTTTGTGATTTGTGCGGCACAAAGTTAGCCGGATCCGACTCCGTTCAGACCGGAGATGTCGGAAGCCGATACGCGTGGATTGTTTTAGTTTCCGCAGCGGCGGGAGCCGTCTTAACCGGATATAAACAGAAAAGCCAGAATAAAATATAAGCGATATTCCTTCTTTTAAAACCCGGATTCTCCGGGTTTTAATTTTTTATATATACGCCAATCAAACAGGCAAATTTTTCAGTTATGGCTTTATCAATAATATGTTGCAAAACTATAATTTTTATTTGTATTTTTAAGAGAATATTGTTGACACACGGACTAAAATACGATATAAATAATTCAAAGCTTTTTATAATGGTTTTGGCTTAAAATCCATGTTTTGCGGTATAAAAATAAACCGAAAAGTTTTATATTCCGACAGATTTTTTTATAATGAACAATGAATATATTTATTTTTGATGGATTTTTTAAAAAACAATTTTTTAGGAAAAGTAAAGGAGAAAGCTTATGGAAAATATAAGCGGCATATTTGTTTGGGCGGATGATAACTGTTATGAGCTGAAGGAGCAATCTCAACTGGATTGCGGCGTATTCCTTTTAAGATGGAAGAAGAATGCTGTTTCCTGCGGGGTTGAATATACTTTGCTGCTTCAGGCGCAAAAGGCGGTACCGTTAAACAGAATTGATGTTGAATTTGTATTTGAACAGGATTTTTCTTCGGATAAACTTTTATTTTTTAATAATGGGTTTTGTACCAACGATTTTGCGTTTATCACCGAAATAAAAGAAGAAAAAATTGTTTCCAGAGATTTACTGATGTATAAAAATCCAAACGGCCGATTCTTTAATCTGGCGGTTACCACAGCCGAAAGATTTTTAACCAGATTTATCAGCAATAACCGTTCGGCGGTACTAAGATATTATATGGAAGACAAAACTTTAGTTCCGGGGCAGGAATATCAGTTGGAACAGTTTGTTGTGGAAGAAACATCAGAAGGCGGCGCTTTCTTTTCAGCCTATGCTTCTTTTATGGCGCAAAAGCATCAGATTACCTTGCCTCAACAGGTTGACAGCGGGTGGTCCTCCTGGTCCTGCTATTACGGCAATGTGACAGAAGAGCGGGTGCTTGCGCAAAGTGAGAATATGAAACGGCAGTTCTCTGACCGCGGAGCAGATCTAATTCAAATTGACGACGGCTGGCAGAAGGAATCCACCTTCAGTTCCGATTGGACGGCAAATGAAAAAAGTTTTGCCGGTGGCATGCAGAAGCTTTCTCAAGAATTAAATACCATGGGGTTACGCTTGGGACTTTGGTTTGCGCCTACGCTTATGGTGAACAACAGCCGTTTTTTCAAAGAACATTATGACTATAATATTTTTTACAAAGATGAGATTCGGCGCTCTTTTGGCGGAAACGAGGTCCTTGCCAGTGAGGGAGACGGCTCGGTGTATCCGTTGGATTTAGAGAACAGCCGGGTACTGAAACATATAAAAGATTCTTTTGAAAACGCGGTTAAAAATTTTAACTGCCGCTATTTTAAAATTGATTTTTTAGTTCGCTCGCTGATTCGCTGCAACACGGAAGATGATGTTGTGACTTATCAGAACGATTATTGTGTGGCGGTGTATAAAAATGCTGTTCGTCAAATTCGACAAACGGTAGGTAGGGATACCTATCTTTTAGCCTGCGGCGCTCCGATTACTGAGGCTGCCGGTGTGTTTGATTCTATTCGTGCTTCTCAGGATATTACTTGGTGCAAGGGAAATTTTGAACATCCGGGATATTGGACGTTGATTGTAAAAAACGCACAGAACATTTTTTTACGCAGCTATTATCATAATAAGATGTTTTTAAATGATCCTGACGCGCTTTTGGTAAGAGATTATTTAGGGGAAAAAGATGATGATTTTCGTGCCAGTCTGGATGAAGCACGGGTATGGGCTACCGTGGTTGCAATGAGCGGCGGTGCGGTTTTGATAAATGAGGAACTGGAAAAGCTAAGTGAAGAGCGGAAAGAAATCATACGCCAAGTATTGCCGCCTATTGGCGTAGGCCTTGTTCCGGAGGACTTTTTTGAATATCCTCTATGTACCAAAATTCGTTTAAATTACGGAGACGCGCAAATTGCGGCCGTTTTTAACTGGCAGGATGAAACAATTGATAAAGCGCTGAACATAGATTCAACGGTTCTGGCGTTTGACTGCTGGAGCAAACAGTTTTTAGGCCAGTTTCAATCTCAAATATCGCTGCCGGCTATGAAGCCCCACAGTGTTCGCGCGCTGCTTTTGAAAAAAATTGGTGATACGCCTGCGTTCTTGTGTGATGATTATAATTTTTATATGGGGATAAAAACCGTTAAAAGCACATGGGAAGAAGGCAATCTTAGACTTGAAAACGCCAAAGGAAATATCTTTTTGTATTGTCCGGATTCTTGGCGGTGCGAAGAAGGAATAATCGTAGCCGCTTTAGAAAACGGCAAAGTTTTGAAAATAGCTCCAACAGATTTTGTGCGCTTTGAAAAAAAATAAATTCGAGAGAATGAGAAAATTGCAAATTCTGCTGTAAAAAACGGATTGTTAACGTCAAGGAAAAAGAAACAAAAGCATTATAGATCGCCTGTACGCGCGGATAATAGATAAAGTAAAATACAAAAACCGTTGCAGCGTATCAAAAAGTCATACGGCAGAAAAAGTTGCACATTTCATTCATCTTTCTCAAAAAGTGATGGGGATCTGAGACAAACGTCCGGTTCATCCTTTTCAAAAGGCCGAATCTTACCCAAGATAGTACAAGAAGCCCTTAAAATATCCCGGAAAATATTTTGCGAAGGGTTCCTTTCCCCGCGAGTTCTCCGATACAATTCATAAAAATTTCGAGTTTCTTATTACGATTCACGAACAGGTTTTTCGGCCGGCTGTAATACCGCACCGCGGTGTTTGAGAGTGTCAACAACGTTCACTCTCTTGGTGGGAAATACCGATCTCTCAAAAATCATTGATTTTCAGACTGCATTCTATTCTCGCCTCGCCACCCCCTACGCCCTTAAAAAACCGCTTATCAAGCGGTTTTTTGCTTATAAATAATTTTTTTGACGTGCCTGTCAAAAAAAACCGCGGCTCAACTCCGCAAAAAAATCAAATTTTAGGTTTGTCTACAGGCTGCAACACCGCACCGAGAAATTTCTTCCTATTTATAATTTTCTTTCAGCAAGCACAATTTTTTATTATTGATTTTCCCTTATCGATTGAAAAATTTTTCTAATTATATCCTTTTAGGTCCTTTCCAACACAAAATCTGCTTATTGTTTAAGAATTACCCTTCTATTTTCACGAATGCGCATAGATAAATTCCAATACCTTTTCAGCTGTCCCTATACAATATTTTAACTTTTCCAGAATACCGTCTTCTTTTCAAAAGTCCTATTTTTTCCTTATTCTTGGATCAACGCGAGAGCGGTTACTGCAGGAACTGTTCCCGCGAAAGATGTTACGCAGGATTTTACCGATAACACTTATGATTGCTCTATACAGAAAAAAGAGACATCACAAAAAAATGTCTCTCAATCCGCTAAAAGCCCCATTAGCAAACAGATATAAAAAATTTTTATGTATCACGTGGAAAGAATTTCTCTTCGGTAAACGGCTCATCGGAACAACGCCCTTCCTATGCTCTTTGGAACAAGATATTGCTCCTTGAAAAGGGCGAATCGGGGTTTTATCCGGCACCTCACACAGTTAAAGAAGTAGAGAAAACCCTTTTTGTTCAACCTTTTTAACCATATGACTTTTGAGGCACTCTGATAAATATCACAAAAGGAATAGCCCCTCTGTCTGTTTTCAGCATTTTAAAATTCTATCCGCCAATCTGTCCTAAAAGTCCTTTCGCATTCACCGCGGCAAGCAATGCCTGCATTTTTTCATCATCGGGAGAAACCAAATCCTTCAGTTCATAGTCCCGACCAAGGCCGGCATACTTATCAACGCCGAAACGGTGATACGGCAAAAGATGTAAATGTGTTACATTTTTCAAATGGGACGCAAATTCAGCAATCGCTGAAATTTCCTCAACAGTATCGTTAAAAGTAGGAATAACCGGAACGCGAATAATCAAATTGGCTCCTGAATCAGCAATTTTTTTTGCATTCTCAAGCATCAATTCATTATTTTGGTTGGTAAAAGCTTTATGTTTTTGACTGTTCATATGTTTAATATCCATCAAAAACGTATCGATATGCGGCAGCAAGCGGGAAACCACCGAAAACGACGCACATGCCGTTGTTTCAATCGCCGTGTTAATTCCGCGTTCTTTAGCCTGCATCAAAAGCGCTTCGGCAAAATCCGGCTGGCACATGCTTTCTCCCCCGGAAAGCGTCATTCCCCCGCCGGAACGGCGATAATAAATACGGTCCTTTTCCACTTCATGCAAAACTTCTCGTACGGATACATCGC
Organism: uncultured Selenomonadales bacterium; assembly: GCA_905200615.1. Classification (GTDB taxonomy): domain Bacteria; phylum Bacillota; class Clostridia; order Christensenellales; family QALW01; genus UMGS1322. The sequence continues at coordinate 8,993 of CAJKLB010000010.1, forward strand.
GTCCTACCGTTTTAACCGTTCCGTTCTGCGTCATTTGCTGAATCGCATATTCCTGAGATTCGGGATTACAGCACCATTTACAGCGAAGAACACATCCTTTTAAAAATACAATTGTCCGTATTCCGGGGCCGTCATGCACCGAAAACCGCTGAATATCAAAAATTCTTCCTGTTACATCAAGCTGCTGCATCAAAATCCTCCCTGTTCGGTGCGGTTGATGATATCATCCTGAAGCGAACGCGAAAGCGTCGTAAACAAAGCACTGTAACCAGCCACCCGCACAACCAGAGACCGGTAATTCTCCGGATGCTTTTGCGCGTCAAGCAGCGTTTCCCGACTGACAACGTTAAACTGCATATGACTTCCTTTTTGATCAAAATAGCCCTGAACCAATGAAACAAAGCTTTCCAAGCCCGCGCGGCCTTTTAATGCGGACGGATGGAATTTCATATTATAAAGCGTACCGTTAGAAGCAATATAGTGATCCAGCCTGGCCACAGAATTTGCCGCGGCGGTAGGCCCGTGCACGTCTCTACCGGCAGCAGGAGAAACGCCGTCGGCTACCGGGGTATAAGCAAGTCTCCCGTCCGGCGTAGCACCAGTCTGCGCGCCCAGCGGAACATTGGCCGAAACAGGATATAATCCGGCTTGGAACTTTCCTCCCCGAGGATTCGAAAATTTCTCCATTGTTCTGGTATATACATAAGCCGATTCCCGAGCAAGCCTGTCAACTTCGGGAATATCGTTGCCGAATTTATCAAGCGTGTTAATATCCTGCAGCATTTGCGCAAAAAATTCTTTTTTATCTTGATCGCACTTATTAGAAGCAATTTCCGAATAAATTTTTACAACTTCATCGTTGCCCACACGCACACCTTTTTGCGCGAGCTGCACCGCTACCGATGTAGTAAGTTTTTGCGCCATTGCCGGATCCATATCTTTTCCGAAATTGCATCTTAAAGCTTCGGCAAAATCATCCAACGTATACTTCTTCTGTTCAAAAACAAGTTTCTTAATGGCCCAAAGAGAATCTGCAACGTTCGCGATGCCAAATCCCTGCGGACCGGTAAAGTTATAGACGGCACCGCCTTCCTGTACCGTTTTGCCCCGTGCCATGCAATCATTTACCATAGAAGATAAAAACGGAAGAGGACAACGCTCGCTATGGGCGACATCAATGGCGTTATCCGCGTTAACCAGCAAGGATATCATATACTCCATCTGCTGACGGTAGGCCTCGAAGAACTCCTCAAAGGTTGTCATTGTACGAATGGACTGCGTTTCGGGAGAAACCCGCACGCCGTTATCGATGCCGCCGGTAAATACCATTTCCAGAGGACGGCACATATTAAAGAACGCAGCGTCATGCCATCCATCCGTCATAGCGGATTTTTGCGGTTCCACACATCCGATAATATTATAATCCCGAGCCTGTGCCATGGTAAGGCCCCTGCTTAAAAGCTGAGGAATAATCACTTCATCGTTATAATACGCCGGCAAACCGATTCCCGTACGGGTAAGTTCCGCCGCCTTAATCAGCAATTCATGAGGAGAACAGTTCCAAACACGGATGGAAAGTGACGGCTGAGGAAGTTTTACGTGCATGGAGGCTTCCAAGCTCATAAAAGAAAGATCATTTGTCGCGTCCAAGCCGTTTTCATCCTGGCCGCCGCAGATAAGGTTTTGAAACAGACTATACCCCGCGAAGCCCTCAGCGGAAGCCGCGTCACGCACCTTATTTAAATCATTCAGCTTAACCCAAATGCAATCCATCAACTCCTGTGCAAACTCCATCGTAAGCTTGCCGGCGTCAATATCCGCTTGATAATAAGGATACATATACTGATCAAAACGTCCGGGAGAAATGGAATGGCCGCTGCTTTCCATCTGCAGTAGCATCTGTACAAACCAGAAAGACTGGCATGCCTCATAAAAAGAAGACGCTCCGTTTGCGGGAACCCGCGCACAGTTTGCCGCTATTTTTTTCAGTTCTTCGCGCCGCACGCTGTTTGGCTCCTGCTCAGCCAAAGAAAGAGCAAGCTCGGAATACCTTCTGGCATAATCACATACCGCTTGGCAGCTGAGAATAACTGCGTTTAAAAAATGACTGCGTTTAGCATAATCAGCATCGGCAACGGTGCATTTGGAAAGCAAATTTTCCGCCTCGGCACGAATTCCGTTAAATCCGATCTCCAATACTTTTTTATAATCAACCGTAACATGGCCTACACCGTTGTAAAAATAATTGCCTACGGTAAAAAAGTTATGTTCAATGGCCAGCCTTGCCTCCGGCGCCATGTATTCCGTCGCAAGCTCACTGTTCGTCTTTCCCTTCCAGTATTGATGCACCCCGCGCAGCTTTTCTTTGTTTTCCTCAGAAATATAAAATGGATCGGCGCTTCGAGTTGCTACGGTATCCAGTTCATCCTCCAGCCATTGATAGGAATATTCCGGAAACGTCTGACATCCGCGGGGCGCCTTGCTGGCAGAGCCTACAATCAGCTCATGATCCCGTATGGTAATGGGAATGTTTCGAAGAATGTGCGCAAAAGCTTTGGCGCGGCGTGTCACAATCGGTTCTCCCTCTGTTTGCTTATAAGATTCCGTCAAAAGAACCGCACGGTCTGCCTCAATCTCCGGCATTTTTTTAAAAAGATCATCGATCAGTTTCTGAATACGATCTGTCTTTGCAATGCTGCCTTGAAAACTCCAGTTCATTCTGTTTCCTCCCTATAAAAATCAAAAAAGCATAATTTCTCAATCTATATTCAATATTGTATACAGAAATCGGGCAAATGTCAACACAAAACAAACAAAATTCAAAGAAAATAATCGTTTTTTTGCAAAGATTTATCAAGAACCTAAAACAAAACACAGATTTTTCCCGAAAGAATCAACCTTCTTCCCATTTTCATTGAATTTATCCTGCGGTAAAATAAAACGAACTATCTTATAGTGAATATTCCATTCTGCCAAAAAAATAATCGTATTGGCAAATCGAGTTTTGCATAGGATTCGCTGCTCTGTTTGCTTAATGTCATTTCACCGCCCTTGCGCCCTGCTTTTTTAACGTTTCTCCTCTTTTCTGCCATGCCGATGAGCATAAAAGAGCATGGCACTGCCGCCGTACGAAAAAGGCTTTTTATCTTGTGAACAAGCAAACACTTTATTTTAAAATTTCTTTTTTCTATGCTGAGGACAAAATATCAATAATAACCAGCTCCGGACGGTTAAAGACTCTGGGAACTCCGCCGGATTTTTTTGCCAAGCCGCGGCTTACGATCATCGTGGTATTTTCAAAAGAATAGTTTCCGCCGGCGTACCGGGGAAACCATCCTTCCCCCGGTGAAAACAGTCCGTTAAGCACCCCCGGAATTCTCCACTGTCCCCCGTGCGCGTGCCCGGAAAGAATCAAATCAAAGGGATATTCTAAATAAATATGAACGTACTCCGGCCTGTGCGCCAGCAAAACCGTAAAAAGACCGTTTTGCCCCAAAGGTTTCAAAGAATCCAGCTGTTCCTGCATCAGATCAGGTTCTCCGAAAGCGTCTTCAGCCTCAGGATCATCGATTCCGCAAATATTCAACGCGCAGCCGTTTAAGATCAAGGTTTCACCGCTGCCTTGCAATATCGTAACATCATAGCCGCGCAGCAAGGTAAAGATTTCCTCCACATCATCGCTCCAGTATTCGTGATTCCCCGTAACATAAAAACAGGGATAGCTTTCGGTTACCGCCTGCAAAAGAATTTCCGCGTTATCATGCGCAAGCGCGTCATCGAAAATATCTCCGCCCAAAACAACGGCATCGGGTTTTTGGTCCTGTATTGCTTTTATCAGCTGTTTTTGGTCTGTTCCATAAGCACAGGAATGAAGATCGCAAAGAAGAGCCAAGCGCACACTGCCTTTGAATTTATCCGTTTCTACCGTATAAAAAACAGTATTCAGCCTTGTATCAAAAGCAAAAACAGCCACCGTAATCAGCAAAATAAGAATCAGGGAAATGATACGCACTTTTTTAGATTTTATCTTTTTACCCGCGTTTTCCCGCCGCTGAATTTTTGGATTTTCCATTCTTCTCTATCCCCAGTTCCTTCTAAAATACCGTCTTTTTCCTGTCGCTATCAGCAAGAAATATTTCTTTTCCCCACTTTGTTTTCTATGGCCGAAAACCATCTTTATTCAATAGTATAACAAAAAAGAAGAAAATTGCAATAAGCGGCAAAAGAAGAATATTCTAAAAGCCTTCCAGTTCCTGATAGAATCCGGCTTTTTTCATAAAAGTAATATATTCCTCAAGCACCAGTCCCTTTTCAATTAACGGAATAAAGTGATTGCAGCCGTAAATTTCATCACTTTTCCATTGCATGAGATAAAATGCCTTTTGTTCTTTCAGCGACCCTATTATTGCCGACTCATTCGGTGCCACACTGCAGCGGCCGGAAAGTACTTCCCGATCACTGAAAAGATCTTTTACGGTATATTCCGCGGTAACGGTTTTTTGTGTGTCATTTACCGCAAGCAGCGCAATGACGCCGTTTTCCGGTTCCCGGCACAATAAGCAAAAAGGCTGCTGTGAACGCTTAATATAATGATACGCCAATTTTTTGCGCCCGTACCAATCCACAACGGCGTCGGAAATCTGCGGCCACCCGTCAATAACATTCCACCATAGAATTCCCCAGCGATATCCTTTTTCGCCGCGGAACTTTTCTATAAAATATTTGTCCGCCTCTGCCTGGGAAATCTGACTTTGCAAGCAAAAATCAGGAATTGCCGCCGCGGCTTCCCAAAAGAGCCTTTCTACCTGACGAATCATCAGAGGAATCCGATAGGCATAGGGTGCCCGTGATGAAGCTTCCGGATTGGATGCGTGCAACAACCACTGCGCATTATCGCATCTTTTTCCGTCTCCTTTTTGTTCCAAACTTTCCGGAGAGAGAAACTGCCGGAGCGTATCCGGCGCCGGACAGCCATGATACCCGGTTTCCGAAGCAAAATGGCACACAGAGTTTTTATAATACGCACCTTTAAAAAAATCCCGCGGTCCCCAAAGATGATCTTCCGAAGGCTTACCGCTGCGCACAGCCTCTTCATCCATATACGGAGAGCTGGGCAAATACGGGCGAGTACCGTCAAAAGTATCCACAATATACGGCATACCCCGCGCGTAAGAAAGTTTTTGTTGGGATCGGTTTCATGCACAGGTTGATTATAGCACGTAACCTGATGGAACCGGGCAAACATATCACATTCATTATCCCCTGACCACAGCGCCAGACAAGGATGATTTCTTAAACGGCATACTACGCTTTCCGCCTCTTGGGCCAGTAGACGCAGGAAACGTTCATCTTCCGGATAGGCGGCGCAAGCCATGGTAAAATCTTGCCAAACGAGAATGCCGTTGGCATCACAGAAATCAAAAAATTCTTCATGAGGATAAACATTGCCGCCCCAGCATCGAATCATATTGCAGTTTAAATTCTCGGCAAGCATCAGGCCGCGCGGAGTATATTTCTCATGCCGCGCGGGAAAAGCATCCACCGGAACCCAATTGGTTCCCATTACAAAGATTTTTTTGCCGTTTACAACAAAGGCAAAACAACCATCCTTTCCGGCCGAGGAAGTTCGCTCCAACCCCACAGTACGAATACCAAAAGCAAAGGAAGTGCTGTCGCATTCCTCTTCGCGGAAAAACAAGGTAACTTTCACTCGATATAAATGAGGTTCCCCGTAATTTTTCGGCCACCAAAGCCGAACATTTTCCGCCTTAAAATCCAGAACTTCCGTGCTGCCGAATAGTTTTTGTTTTGCAAAAAAAGAAGAATCTCCGCATACGCCTTCTACCGTAACGGTAAAATCCTGCAAAAAATCCTCTTCGGTATGCACATGCAAAAACAACTTAAGCGCCGCTGTTCTCTCCCGGATATCCGCCGTCCACAAAAAAACCTGTTCCAGCCGATTTTTGGGTTTATATACCAGTTTCACCGGACGCCACAGGCCGGCAGAAACCGTACGAGGCATAATATCCCACCCATACATATACGGAGCCTTGCGCATCACCACCGACTCCATATGATATCTCATTCCCCGGCAGCGCGGCGGAATTTTTAAGCTGCGCGCGTACACACCGGCAGGAAAAATATGTACTACAAGCTCATGCTCTCCCAAAGCTGTTTCATGCAGCGCAAATTCATAGGGAATCAGCATATTTTCGGTTTTTCCCAAAATACAGCCGTCTATAAAAATTTCTGCGGCGGTGTCAATTCCCTCAAAACATAAAAAAAGATCCTCTTCACCGGCCTCAACAGAAAAACGGCAGAAATACCACAGATGCATATTTTCTAACCGCTGCGCCTGCAGAATATTATCGCCGTAATATAAATCTTCCATCAAGCCGGCACGCATCAGATCCAGTTCCATACAGCCCGGAACAGCCGCGTCAAGGATCGGATATCCTCCCGCGCGGATTTCCTTTTCCGTTTTAGCGCAAAATTCGTTTTTTACCACACAGCTGTGCGGAACAAGAGCTACCTGCCAATTTTTCAGCGCAACCGCCTGTTTCATAGCGCCTCACCTCCGAAGCACACGGCTTCACACTGCGCGCACAAAGCATGATATACCGGCAGATGAAGCTCCTGTATTTTATACGTTTCCGTTTCGGGCACCCGGATAGCGCAATCACATAGCTCGGCAAGCCGGCCTCCTTTCCTTCCGCAAAGAGCAATTGTTTTAAGTCCCATCGCCTTAGCCGTCTCAGCCGCGGCGCATACGTTTTTCGCGTTGCCCGAAGTTGATATACCCAAAAACACATCATGTTCCTTGCCCAAGGCAAACGTCAGCTGCGCATAGACAAGATCGGCGTCCACATCGTTGGAAAAAGCAGTAAAAGCCGCGTCAAAAGCCGGCAGCGGAATAGCCGAAATTCCACGCTGCAGCCCGGATCGAATCTCCGGTGCAAGCTCTGAAAGCTCTTTTTCCCGCAAGGGACGCTTTTGTAAAAATCCCTTTAATAGTTCCCCGGAAATATGCGCGCAGTCCGCCGCGCTGCCGCCATTGCCGCAAAGCAGCAATTTCCCGTTTGAAAAAGCCATTTGTATAACAATTTTTGCTGCCTTTTCAATGTCTTCTTTGCAAGATTGCAAAGAAGGATACCGTTTTATCATATCATTGATGATATTCATGATAAACCTCCGCCGCAACGGCCAGTGCCGCCGCATCGCCTATATTTTCCCCCAATGCCGGAACCGTAATTTGGCAAGCGGCCAATGCTTGGGGAAGAGCTTCACGCCGCAGAACCTCCCGCATGGGTTCTTCCAAAAGATCGCGGCAGCGCGCAAAAACACTGCCGATAAGAATCAATTCCGGATTCAGCAAATCAATCACCATAGCAAGTCCGGCGCCCAATTGACTGCCGCAAAGCCTAAAGGCCTCCCTCGCACAGGAATCGCCTGCCCTTGCGGCCTGAGCAAGCGAAGCCGCCGTAATTTTTTCCAACCCTTCTTGGCTGCACAGCGGCTTTTCTCCCCGCTGTATCGCCTCCCGCGCAAGAGTGCGCCCCAGCTCCGCCAAACCGCTTCCGCTGCAAAAGCCCTCGAAAGACCCCATCTTGCCATATCCCGCAGGTCCGAACGAAGCTAACCGCATATGTCCCAGCTCTCCGGCAAAGCCATTGACGCCGCTGTAAAGCTTTCCGTTAAGAATCAGCCCCGCTCCCAGTCCGGTACCAAAGGTTAAAAAAAGCATATGCTGTGTTCCTTTTCCCGCTCCGAAACGCCATTCGGCCATTGCGCAGGCATTGGCATCGTTACGTAATCCGGCGGGAACATCAAAGGCTTCCTGCAGCATTCGTTTTAATTCTACCCGCTCCCATTGGGGCAGATGAGGCGGAGAAAGAATCACCCCGTTTTTTTCATCCAGCGGACCGCCGCAGCTGACGCCTATACTGACAAAATCCTTCCGTGTTTGTACCGCCGCAAAGATATTTTTTAATGTTTCATCTCTGCTTGTCGTTGCAAAACTTATTTTTTGCTGTATTTCTCCTGTTTCCGTTCCGAACACTACCGCGCATTTTGTACCGCCGATATCGATTCCGACATATATCATTTGATCACCTCGCTTATATTATAATAAAACAGAACGGTTTTTCAATGTTAAAAAAAAAGTTTTATACGCAATATAAAAAGATTTTTATTGTTTTTATTGGTTTTTTAAGGTAAAATATAAACAGGAAACAAAAAAAGAGGGATATTATGCAAAGCGAGCGACTGAAAAAAGAGCAATATATCGGCACCGGGAAGCATCTTGCCGTAATACACCGCAGAGCCTATACGTTTCCGCTGCACGCGCATGAATATTTTGAAGTTGAAATCGTCTTAAACGGCAGTGGCATTCATTTCCTTAACGGAAAGCAATTTCCTGTTCAGCGCGGAAGTATTTACTTAATAAGTCCGGCAGATTTTCATAAAGTGATCGTAAGCAAGCCTATGGAACTATGGAATATTTCCTTTGATGAAACGCTGCTTTCCCCGGCACAGCTGGAAGATACTTTTTTAAAAAGGCCCTCCTGCAGACAGTTGAACGAAAAAGAGCTGAAAAAAATCAGCACGGCAGCAGAATTACTTTATGAAGAATACCTTTCGGAAGGATATGTACAACCGCTTATCGACTATATTCTCGCGCTTGTAATGCAGCAAGCCGCGTTATCAGGCCAAATAACTCCGCTGCGCCGGGCAATATTGTTTATACAAACACATTTCCGAGAAAATCCCTCCTTGAAAGACGCCGCGGCACAAGCTTGTCTGTCCCCGGTTTATTTCGGAAACCTTTTTAAAAAAGAAATGGGGCAAACCTATACAAATTATATCAATACACGGAAGATAAACTGCGCGATGATGCTGCTTGAAAGCGGCTTGTCCGTAAACGAAGCCTGCTTTTCTTCAGGATTCGGTTCTCTTTCGGGATTTCTGCATACCTTTAAACAGCATACAGGTTTTTCCCCGCAGCAATATAAAGAACAAAATGCAGTATGTAAAAAGGCCTGCACATAGGCAGGTCTGTCAAAAAAGCATCGTTTTTATGAAAATAAAACGATACTTTTTTCATTAATTTGCAAATTTAACAACATATTCAAAAAATAAAGCTGGAACGTCCGAATGACCGATCGGCCATTCGGACGTTATTAAACTTTTTATTCAATCTCCAAATGCTTTGTTTCTGGAATAGCTTCCTGTTTTTTCGGCAAAACCAATTTCAAAACACCGTTTTCATACTTTGCCGATATTCTTTCCGTATCAATTGAGGATACATCAAACTGACGGCTGTATTTTCCGTAAGAGCGTTCCACCCGCACATATTTATCTTTCTTATCCTCGTGCTCGGAATGTCTCTCTGCGTCAATTGTCAGTATATTATCGGAAATATCCAAATGAATATCCTTCTTATCAAAGCCCGGTAAATCCGCTTCTAACAAATAATGATCATCCTGATCGGAAATATCCGTTTTAAATTCGGCAATATCTCCGTTACTAAAAAATGACGCAAGCGGCTCGTCAAAGAATCTTTTTCCTATTTCTTCCATTTCACGGAAAGGATTGTATGTCATTGCATTGTTATTTTTACGATATGGTCTAAGTTCAAACATAATAAATACCTCCACATTTATTAAATATTATGTCCGCCCTTTATAAAATTATCCGATAGGGTAGGCTGGAAATCGGTTCATAATTCATAGCTCATTGGACTCACCTCTTTACTTTTCCTTTATTTACGATTATATTATAGCGCATTTTTTTGTATTTTTTATATATATTTTATGAATTTATTGTAAAAATTAGCACTCTCGCATCGAGAGTGCTAATTTTTTGTGGGTACGTTTTTTCATACGGTATGAGCACTTTTTTGCGTCAAGCAAAAAAAGCAACAAAAAAATTCTTCCGATATATAGTACGAATATTGCAATACAATTCACCGGTATTTTTCCGTTTAGGCAAACTGACTGTAATATAATTCCGCATACGCTCCTTTTTTCTGCAATAATTCCCGGTGCGTTCCCTGCTCGATAATGTTTCCCTGCTCCATTACAAGAATCATATCCGCATCACGAATCGTAGAAAGACGATGTGCAATCACAAAACTGGTACGTCCGCGCATAAGCTTTTTCATAGCTTTACCGATTTCCGCTTCCGTTCGCGTATCCACACTGGAAGTTGCCTCATCAAGAATCAATATCGGCGGATCCGCCAGCATCACGCGTGCAATGGTAAGAAGCTGTCGCTGACCGGCAGAAATATTCCCGGCATCATTATCCAGCACCGTATCATATCCCTTAGGTAAAGTGCGTATAAAATAATCCGCTTTAACGGCTTTAGCCGCAGCTATAATCTCTTCCTCAGAAGCATCCTTTCGGCCATAAGCGATATTTTCCTTTACAGTACCGCCGAAAAGCCAGGTATCCTGCAGCACCATACCGAAATTTTTTCGTAAAGCCTGGCGCGTGAGTTCTTTTATATTTTTATTATCAATATAAATATTACCCCCGGTTACCTCATAAAAACGCATCAGCAAGTTAATCAGTGTAGTTTTACCCGCTCCCGTACTGCCCACCACCGCTATCTTCTTTCCTTTCTCAGCGGTAAAACTGATATCTTTCATCAGTGTTTTTTCGGGACTGTATCCAAAACTCACATGTTCAAATCGGATTTGTCCCTGAGCTGAAAATTGCGTAAGCGCATTGGAAGAATCGGGAAGTATTTCCTGTTCATTCAACAGATCAAAAGTTCTTTCCGCCGAAGCCAGTGCCGACTGCATGGCGTTAATTTCAAAAGTAGCCTGCGTAAGAGGTTCTGCCGTTTGATTATAATACTGCAAAAACGCCTGTACCGCTCCAAGAGTCATCGTTCCCCGAAGCATTGCAGCGCCGGCAATTACCGCGGTCAGCGCGTGACCGGTGCGGGTAATCAATCGTATAGCCGGATTAATGGCATTTGTAAGAAAATCCGCTCTTTTTGACGTAATATAAAGTTCTTTATTCGCTTTTTCCACCTGATCGATGCTTTCTTTTTCATGATGGTATGCTTTAATAACATTCCGTCCGCTGTAGTATTCTTCCACAAGACCGGTCAGCTTTCCTAAACTTGCCTGGCGTCTTGCTGCGAAAACCAAATTTTTTGACGCTACAATCTTTGTTATCACCATACAAATTGCCATAATAACCAGAAAAATCAGGGCTAATATCCAGTTAAAATAAAACATCATGGCAATGGATCCGGTAATGGTAACGGTAGAAATCATTAACCGTAAAAGACCCGTTTGCAAAATCTCGGAAACCTTATCCAAGTCATTCGTCATACGGCTCAATATTTCTCCTATTTTACTTCTATCAAAAAAACTGAGAGGAAGCCGATTTAATTTTTTACTCAGCTGCACACGCATTTTTAACGTAAGTCGTTCCGCCACGCTTGCCATTAAATAAGACTGCAAGTAATAAAACATCCACGCCGCAAGATACAAAAGCGAAAGCGTCAGCAACTTGACTCCTAAAGGATTCCAAGGAATAGAAAAGCCGTTTTTTCCTTCCACCGCCTGCTTTATCGTCTCCCATAAACTATTCACTACACCGGCGCTGTAAAAAGGGGTAAAGATATTTAAAAAAGCGTAGAGAATAATCGATATACCGATTACCGCAAGGCGGCCATACTGATCCTTTGCAAGCCCGACTAAGCGCCGAACCGTTTTTTTGGTATTGTGCGGAACATCATATTCTTCTTCAAAAAATTCCTCCATTACTGCGCCTCCTTTGTTTGAGATTCATATATTTCACGATAAACCGCACAACTATCCATCAGCTGCGTATGAGTTCCTGTCCCTACAATTTTACCGTCATCAAGCACAATAATCTTATCTGCGTCCACAATACTGCTGATGCGCTGAGCAATGATCAGTACCGCTGCCTCACCCACATTCTTTTTCATTGCCTTGCGAAGAGCCGCGTCCGTCTTAAAATCCAAAGCCGAAAAACTATCATCAAAAATATACAATTCCGGTCTTTTTACAAAAGCTCTGGCAATGGAAAGCCGTTGCCGCTGTCCCCCGGAAAAATTATTTCCGCCCTGCGCCACAAAAGAATCCAGCCCCTTCGGCAGTTTTCTGACAAAATCCTCCGCTTGGGCCGTTTGCAGTGCATGCCACAGTTCCTCATCCGCAGCATCTTGCCGACCATAGCAAAGATTTTCTCGTATTGTACCGGAAAACAGCCATGCTTTTTGCTGCACATAGCCGATTCTCTGCCGAAGAACCTCCTGCGGTAAATCCTTTATATTTATGCCATGAAGCAAAATTTCCCCGCCGGTAACCTCATGAAAGCGCAGAATCAAAGACGCGATTGTCGACTTCCCGCTGCCGGTACCGCCGATAATCGCCGTTGTTTCCCCTCGGCGGCAAGTAAAATCAATATCTTCAAGAGTACTTTCTTCCGCGTCAGAAAAGCGAAAGGCAACATGACAAAAAGAAAGAACCTCCTCCGTCGCTTCCCCTATTGTTTTTACCCGAACGGCATCTGAAATTTCAGGTGAATACTCCAAAATTTCACCTACGCGTTCACAGCAGGTACGCGCGCGCGGCAACAACAAAATGACCATCTGTGCCATCATAATATAGAACAGTGTTAAAAACGCATATTCAATTAATGCGGTAATATCACCGATTTGCATATATCCTTCGGTAATTCTGCCGCCGCAAAGCCACATCACCGCTACTACGAACATATTTAGAATAAAAAAGGAAAGGCCGTCAAGATTGGCGAACATTCGGTTAGCGCGTATCGCCGTATCCGCATATTCGGAAAAAGTATCTTCCAACCTTTTTTCTTCATTCTTCTCTTTGTTAAAAGCTCGTATTACACGCACGCCGGTGATATTTTCCCTAAGTACTCCGTTCATTTTATCCAGTAATTTCTGCAAACGCCGGAACAGCGGCGTTGCCTTACGCATAATAAAAAGCGCAAAAAATAAAATAGCAACAATTGCAAAAATTAAAATCATTCCCATAAAACGATCAATCCGAAACGCCAAATACAGCGCAATAGCGCTGATAACAGGTACCGGAAGGATGATTTGAATACACATAACTACCGCCTGCTGAATCTGCGCAACATCCGAAAGCGTGCGTGTAGTAACAGACGCCGTACCGAATTGCCGATAATCCGAAACGGAAAGCGTAAGAGATTTTTGATAAATCGCATTACGCATATCCCGGCCGATTTTTGCCGAAAGATCCGCGCAAACATAACCGCCGAAGACGGCACCAGCACCGGAAAGCAGCGAAACCGCCAGCATTTGAAGTCCTTTTTGCAGCAGATAATCCACATTGCCGCCGGTAACTCCGATATTCAGCATATCCGCCATAATTGTAGGAATATAAAGCGCGCCACCGGCATCCACAACCAGCATCACTATTGTTAAAAAAAACAGTTTCCAGTGCGGCCGAATAAACCGAAAAATAATTTGCATATTCATCTCATCTCCTTTTTTTAAAATAAAGTTAAAAAAACCGGATAGTCAACAGATTTTATACCTGCCATCTTATCCGGTTCGTAACTGCCATTACTTCAACCCTCCGATGAGTAGAGGGTATTCTATCATAGAGGATATAAAATGTCAACACAAAACACCTTTCCGGCCCGCTAACAACCAAAATTTTCCTAATATGAAATGAGCCTTATAGTGCCAAAATAAATTCAAAATTTATTAACAGCTTTTTCAGTAAAATCGTTTGACAGATTCTTTTTTTTATATGATAATGAATTTATATCTTGGCAGTATTGCCGTTAGCACTATAGGAGAAAACGATGGCGAAGATCAAGCTTGTTGGTGAAAATAATTTTCATACTGAAGTAGAAAAAAGCGCTATTCCTGTTTTAGTAGATTTTTACGCGGATTGGTGCGGTCCTTGTAAGATGATTCAGCCTGAGCTGGAAAAATTGGCGCAGGAAACCGATGAATTAACGGTGGCCAAGGTAAATGTAGACGAAAACAATAATCTTGCCGAACGTTTTAAAATCAGCAATATTCCCTGCATGATTTTATTTAAAAACGGTGAGCCCCAAAAAACAATTCTTGGATACAGAACGAAACAACAACTGATATCTCTAATAAAAGAAACAAATTAAAAAACGCAGAATTCCGCGTTTCATACAGCAAACAAAGCAGGTTATTTCAAACGAAATAGCCTGCTTTTCTTATTGTAAAATTTACATTTTTGAAAGAAATTACAATCTCTTGAAAATCACTCAATATAAATCCATTTTCATCTCTTCATTGTAGTATTTTCGCTAACTTTTTAACATTCAGGCATATAAAAATAAGCAAAACTTCCTTTCTATTTTTGTCTTGCCCATCATCTGCATATATCTGAAGCCATTCTGCTCTTTTGCTGTACCGAAAAGCCGCCCTATGATTTCTTTCCTAAACTTTTTTCTGTCAGCATACGCCTTGCCTCGCGCCGCGCCTGCAAAGATTTCCTTTGGCTTGACCAACCGATTCTTTATCCTTTCCTCAGGGATTCTTTTAACTATTTGCACATCTCCGTTTGCAGGTTTTCCGAAAGGTTGAAAAGCGCGGCATTTCATTCGTTCTATCCCTAAAAGCCCTCGGTATGCGACATTCCCTTTCCTTTCTTTGATAGTTTGTCTCATGCTTTTTATCCCGTATAAATATTGCAGTATCGGCATTTTTATCAGCGTTACGGGTTCATGCTCGGTCTTCCGTTATCTTGATCTGCTGTTAATCCACAGATAAAGCGCTATATTGCAGTAGCTATTTCCCTCAGCAAACGGTTTTTCGGTACTGGATCTTCTATACGGAGAACCGGCAGCTGATTTGCTTTATTCTCTCTCTTAAAAAATATTTGTTCAACCCCTTTTATTATTTTACCATATCTTTCTCCTTTTTTCGATATCTTTTCTTAAAAAATAAAGCCCTCATTTTGAGGATCTTATCTGCAGGCCGTGTCGAAAAAAGTTACACTCGTTCCGATTTTTCATTGTATAAAGAACCTGTCTCCCGTTCCACGATTTCTCTTCCTTTCGCAAAACGTTACGCTGTTTGTTTCAAAATGTCTTTATGGTACTTTTAATTTGTCTTTTGGGCAAATGTCATCTCTTTTCAGGCTATTGAAAAATCCATTTATACTAAAGCTTTTCCATAGTTTTTGCTTTTGCATAGGAGACTATAGTTTTATAATGAGATAACGCACCAACTATTATCGAAACTCATAATTTTTAAAAATATGATGAAAAAATTTTCTTGTTTGTCGTAATCAATGCCTGTTTTTTAACGAATGTATTTTATAATATGAAAAGTATAATTTGACATTATACGCATTGTCTGCTATACTCGGTTCAACATATTTTTTAAGGAGATCTTATGAAAAAACCGATTGTTTTTTTCCTTATAGTATTATTGACATTATCTTTCTATGGATGCAATGACTCCTCTCCTGTTTCTCTTGATACCTCTGCGGATTTTCCTTCGGAAGAACCCACGGAGCAGGCAACGCCTACAACCGCTTTTACCCCCGAACCAACACTGCTTATAACGCCTTCGTCTACGATAGCGCCTACTCCTACGGCTACAGATAAGCCCACTCCGGGCCCGATTGATTTAACACAGGCAACGGTGCTATATGTAACGCACTCCAGTGTTAATGTGCGCGCTGAAGCTTCTGTAGGCAGTCAAAGGCTTACGAGTCTTAAGCAAAATACCCAAGTAAACGCATATAAAAGAATTGGAGACTGGTATTATATCCAATATGCCAACGAAAAGTTTGGTTATATGAGTGCTTCATATCTTTCTGATCAGCCTGTAATAATAACGCCTGAACCGGAACCGCAGGAAGATACTGTAGAACAAAAATATAACAGTAACATAGATATCAATGATAATGTTTTTCTTGACGCGCTTGAATACACAGGCTATAACCTGAAAAAGCACCGTGAAGACGGAAATATGTGGGTGTTCATTTTAGGGAAGCATAAGCAAGCTATGGGATATCTTTCAGGATTGGGATATGATTACGGTGTATCCTCCGGGTATGAAACCACACCTGCCGGAGCGCCTGATATCGCAAAAATGAAGAAAAACGGAGGCCTTGTCTGTGCTTCCTATGTTACCTATGTATATTTTAACTATCTTCCTCATATTGCGGGAATTGATACTTCCTTTTTGACCAAACCTCAGAATTCCTGTTCCGCACAGTCCTGGCGGCTTGCGGCGGAAGATTGGGTTAATAAAGGACTTTCACGGAAAATTTCATTCTCCGCTAAAAGGAATTCCGACGGAACCGTAGTATTTCATCCTAATGAAAGTATTCCTATAGGATCCATTGTGGTTTTTAAGGTTTACGGCGCATCGGATAGTTCGAACGCGCGCCACGTAGGAATTTATGCCGGATATGCCGGCGGATATCATTGGATGACGCATGTCGGAAACGAACGCGGGCCCGAAATGATTACTATAGAACGCATGGGCTTTTCCAGTACTCCGGAGATCCCTCTTGAAGTGATTACACCGCCGATTTCTTTTGAAAAAAGTGATACATGAGCATTTAAACATATATAGCTTGCATACCACCATTTAGCTGCATACAGCATAAAAACAAAACTTTTTTTGAGCCAAGAGCTTTAATAAAAAATTGCTTTATTTTCATTTACCTTAACAATACGAATAAGGAGAAATTGTAATGACAAGGCTAATTTGAGCAAAGAAAGTTCCACAGAAAATGCTGCTTAGATTATATCAAACCGATGCTGCTGCTATTGCAGATAATGAATTGGCTGACGAAGTTGGTTGGGCGCTTTATGCACGCTGTGACGCAATAGTTTCAGTTACTAACGGATATGAAAAAAACTTCGTTGTCCTCGCTGTGGATGTGATATTCCCCTTTCCAATGCACGGTTTGAATGTGAATGTGGTTTTATTGTTACGTGAGAAGAATTTCGAAGATCATATAAAAATAAACAACGCTATAGATCTAATGCTTTGCCGTTCTTTGTGCGTTTTTTAGCCGAATTTCCGCGTGCTGAAACATTTGGAGAGAAAATAGGCAACGAAAAAAGCAGGACAAAAACCTATCATTACAGTAGGAAAGGCAGCAACGCTTACGATTGAGTGCTCGGATAAGATGACTGGTTCGAAAGACAATAAGGAATATGGTCCCTTTATGTTGCTGAAAATTGCGGGCCAAAGCCGGAGACAGTTTTACGGTATATGGATGCCTGAATTAATTACAACACGGAAATCGGTAGCTACCGTTATTACGATGGCAAAAGGAGCCCTGGATGTGTCTGTTGAATACGGGTAGGCCTTGTCTGACGGGCGATACGGTTCCGATGACGGTTATTGTGACGATTGCGACTGCGTGTATTATGTTGAGTGTTATCGTTACCGCAAAAAAGAAAAGAGAAATAAAAATTTTTAATTAAGAATGAAAGGGCTGTTCACTGAAAAACAGCCCTTTCAGTTTGTAGAAAAAGAAGGATCTTTCAACCCAAATAGCCTGCTTTGTTTACTTACTGTCTGAAAGATGACGCGCTTTCGCGCTGTTCTCTCTTTTTTGATTTTCACTATAAATATATTCTTTATTTTCTATCAAAATAAAGATGATAACCATTATCGACAGTCTGCCGGAAAATTTGTTGGCGAATAAACAGAAAAAATTTTTATGTATCACGCGGGAAAGATTCCTCTCCGATAAACGGCTCCTCATGACGCTTTGCCTCTCCCATACTCTTTTTTAGAAAATTTTGACTTTTAGGGAGGATAGTGTTCGGGTTCCCTCACCTAAAAAAAGGCGGAGAGAACTTTTTTGCGCAACTCATTTAGCTGTATGATTTTTTTGGCACTCTGTCATTATCGGTTCTGTATTGCTCATTTTTTCTAAACCGCAAAAATTTTTATTGATATTTTTTTACCGATGCCGCAGCATGTGCTCCGTAAATACTGTTTTGATATTTTAGCTTCGGACATGGATTCACGGGAATAATACTTTTCAGGCGGGAATACGCGAGATTAATCCGTTTAATTTTATCTGCAGCCAGCGCTTCAAAAGCCGTTCCGGAATATTTATCGGGATGATATTTTTTTACCTGGCGGATATAAGCGTTATGAATCTCCTCCATGGTAGCCGTAGGCAAAATTTCAAGAACCTCGTAATCGGTCATTTTTTTGTTACCTCCAAAACATATAAATACATTCAAGTATATGAATCTCTTTTTTATTTATACGTAAAATGACAAAATTCGCGTCATTTTCATAAAATGAATTAGCAGATATTTCTGCTAAGTTTTTTTTGAAAGGATTCAAGATACTATGCAAAACAATTGCTTGCAGGATAATCAACTGGAATTTTTAAATACACTTCCGCTGGCACAAGCATATATTCCGTATCAGCAATTTACTTCTCCGGTATCTCCGGAAGAAGGTTTAAAAATGGGTACGATATGGACAGAACTTTACCAGCCTTATAGGGGGGAAAGCAAATGACTCAGCAAGAAATGATCAAAAAGCTTCAGGAAATCAGCTTTACTCTGGTGGAGCTGAACTTATATCTGGACACACATCCTGATTGCAAAGAAGCGCTTTCGCTCTATAACACCTATGCGCAGCAGCAAAAAGAACTGCGTGAAGAATATTACAAGAACTATGGGCCGCTTTTGAACTTCGGAAACATGCCGGCAGGCGACAGTTTTCAATGGGTAAATTCGCCGTGGCCTTGGGAGAATTAAGGAGAAGATAGTATGTGGATATATGAAAAAAAATTACAGTTCCCCGTAAACATCATGAATGGCGACCTGCAAATGGCCAAATTTCTGTTTGCCCAGTACGGCGGCCCCGACAGTGAGCTTTCCGCCTCTCAGCAATATTTAGCCCAGCGCTATACGATGCCCACACCGGAAACCAAAGCATTGCTTAATGATATCGGTACCGAAGAACTGGCACATTGGGAAATGCTCGGTACCATGATCTATCAACTTACCAAAAATGCCAGTCCGGAAGAAATGCGTGCAGCCGGTTTAGGCGATTATTATGCTACCCGAGGCAAAGGTGTATTTCAGCAAAGCCCTTCGGGAGAAGCATGGAACACAGGATATATACAGGTTCTTGATGACCCTATTGCCAATTTGACGAATGACATGGCGGCAGAACAAAAAGCGCGCGCAGCATATGAACGCTTAATGCGCCTGACCAATGATAAAAGTGTAATAGAGCCGCTCGCTCTTTTAAGAGAACGAGAAATCGTTCATTTCCAGCGTTTCGGCGAAGCTTTGATGCAGATACAAAATATGTGCATGAAAGAATATGCCCGCGGCTGACTTTATACGTAACAAAACAAAATTTACCTTTCATGACCTACGTTCCGCGTCTGCGGAACTAGGTCAATTTTTTATAAAAAGTTATGTATTTATATATGATTATATTTGCATGTTATTTGATTTTTATAGGTTTTGCAAGAGTTTTTACTAAAAGAATTTTTATTGCATCAATAAAACGAATATGCTATAATAAAATGCATTTTAAACAAACACTGTTTCCGGAGGAATGATAAATGGCCGTCATAGAAGAAAGAAAATTTTTGAGCACGGACAAAAAACACATGCTTTGGGGAAAACTCTATCTGCCGGAAAGCAAAAATGTAAAAGCTGTGATACACGTTGTACATGGAATGAAAGAACATATCGGCCGATATGATAGCTTTATGAAATTCCTGACGCAATATGATTATGCCGCCTTCGGTTATGATCATATAGGTCATGGAGAAACGGCTCTGCACGGCGGAGATTTCGGATACATTGCCTCAAAAGGCGGAGACAAAATTCTTATAAATGACGTAAATGCTTTTGCAAAAAATATAATGAGAGAATTTGAAGAAAAAAAATACATTCGTTTCGGCCACAGTATGGGATCTTTCCTTGTAAGATTAGCTTCGCTCAATATGGTTCCCGATGCCTTGATTCTCTGCGGTACCGGCGGGCCGGTGTTGGGTTCATGGGCAGGAATCGCTTTATGTAAACTGATTCAATCTTTGAAAGGATCACACTATGCTTCCCCATTGATAGAGCACTTGATTTTCGGTCGCAACAACGATTTATTTTTAGAAGAAAACAATAAAAACGCGTGGTTGTGCCGAGATGAAAGCATAAAAACAGCCTATGCAAAAGATCCTTGGTGCAATTTTGATTTCACCGCAGCTGCCTACGGTGATTTAATTCGACTCAGCAGAGCAGCCAACAGCAAAAAATTCTTTCGATTTTTAGATAAAAAAACGCCGATAATGCTGATCTCCGGAGCAGAAGATCCCATCGGCGATAATGGGAAAGGCGTAACAACTGTGTATAACCGGTTAAAGGCTGAAGGTGCCGATATCAAAACATTTAAGTTATATAAAAAATGCCGGCATGAAATTTTAAATGAACTGAACAGCGATGAAGTATTTGCCGATATTCTTACCTTTATTAACCGCGTTGCGGAAACACAGGAGTAAAAATTTTTCTCTATGTACAAACACAATCCGCATAAAGAAACCAATCAAAAAAAGAAGTGTTTTTACTTTTTCAACAGCTCTTCCATTGCCTGAAGCATTTCTTCTTTTCCCTGCTTGGTTGTTGATGACACAGGAATAATCTGATTTTTAATGATTCCTGTTTCTACCGAAAGGATGGACAGAGCTTTTTGAATCTGCGATTGACTAAGCTTATCGGCCTTTGTTGCCCCAATGATAAACGGTATATGATAATACGTAAGCCAATTCAGCATCTCTCTGTCTCCCTGACCGGGCGCATGACGAATATCCAACAGCAACACCACGCCTTTCAACGCCTCAGAGGTACGCAAATACCCTTCCATCAAACGGCTCCAACGATCCTTCTCCGCATCGCTTACACGGGCAAAGCCATAACCCGGAAAATCCATTAAATAAAAGCTGTCATTCAGCTTAAAAGCATTGATCAATATCGTTTTTCCCGGCTTTTGCCCTACGCGTGAAAGCTTTCCGTTATTGGTAATCATATTAATAAAGCTGGACTTGCCTACATTTGATTTGCCTGCCACGGCAATCTCCGGCAAAGGTTGCGGCTTATATTGCTGCGGCAAAGCAAAACCATACTCATATACTGCTTTTTTTATAATCATATTATCTCCCTTGCACCGCACAAGCGGTAAATGATAAAAATCCCATGGAAATTATAAAAAACAAACACTGCCTGAAAGACATATCCTTTCAGGCAGTCTGTACTCTTTATCTGCCAATAGGCGTAACCAAGATATTTTCCAGAACACTGTCAATATCCGCTACCGGAATATACTCTATTTTTTCGGCTACTTCACGGGGAACATCCTCAATATCCCTTGTATTATCCTTAGGAATAATAATCCTGCGGATTCCTCCCCGATAAGCCGCCAATGATTTTTCCTTCAAGCCCCCTATGGGCAGAACGCGCCCGCGCAGCGTAATTTCACCTGTCATCGCCGTATCTCCGCGCACGGCAACGCCGGTAATTGCCGAAGTCATTGCGGTAAACAAGGTAATGCCCGCGGAAGGGCCGTCTTTAGGCGTGGCGCCTTCGGGAATATGAATATGCAGATCTTTTTCTTTAAAGTAGGCCGGCGCGATTCCCCACGCGTCCGCTCGACTGCGGATCAGGCTGAAAGCGGTTCTGGCCGATTCCTTCATGACATCGCCAAGCTGACCGGTAAGCAGCAATTCCCCGGTACCGGGATATACCGTAACATCAATCTCCAGCGTTTCACCGCCGATGCTCGTCCAGGCAAGCCCTGTAGCGGAGCCTATCTTATTTTCAAGCATCAATTCATCCCTAAAATATTTCGGTTTTCCGATAAGTTGAATCAAATATTCTTTATCTACGGAAATCGCCGTACGGCCGTTTTCAAGGAATCGACAAGCGCATTTACGCAGCAGCTCTCCGATCTGTCGCTCCAATGAGCGCACGCCGGCTTCCCGGGTATAATTGTTAATCAAATAAAGCATGGCTTCATCCGTAAGCGAGACATCGCCGGAATCCATTCCGTTTTCCTTCAGCTGTTTGGGCATTAAATGCCGCTGTGCGATCTGCAGCTTTTCCACATCGGTATAACTGGAAAGCTGTATAATTTCCATTCTGTCTCTGAGCGGACCGGGAATGCCCTCCAAAGAATTCGCCGTAGTAATAAACATAACTTTACTCAAATCATAAGGAACATCTAAAAAATTATCACGGAACGCATTGTTCTGCTCAGGGTCAAGAACCTCAAGCATTGCGCTTGCGGGATCGCCCCTGAAATCAGAGGCCATTTTATCAATTTCATCAAACAAAAATACCGGATTGATTGTTCCCGCCTGCCGCATAGACGTAATAATTCGTCCCGGCATAGCGCCCACATAGGTACGCCGATGTCCTCGGATTTCCGCTTCATCCCGAAGTCCGCCCAAACTCATGCGTACAAATTTTCGCCCCACGGCTCTGGCTATTGATTTTGCAATCGAAGTCTTTCCCACACCCGGAGGACCTACGAAGCAAAGCACCGGTCCACGCATTGACTGTGACAGCGCACGCACCGCTAAATATTCTATAATTCTGTCCTTTACCTTCTCCATGCCATAGTGATCTTCATCCAATATTTTTCTGGCATTTTGAAGATCTAAGTTATCCTGCGTCTGTTTTTTCCAAGGAAGCTCTAACAGACATTCAATATACGAACGCAAGATTGCGCTTTCCGGCATTCCCTGAGGCATCTTTTCCATTCTTGAAAGCTCTTTTTCCGCTTTCTTCTTAATTTCCGCCGGCATCTTGCTCTCTTTTATTTTTTGCAGCAGCTCTGCCGCGGCGGATTCCTCATTATCGCCTAATTCCCGGTGAATAGCCTTAATCTGCTCATGCAGATAGTAATCCCGCTGAGCTTTATCCATCTGCACTTTTACCCGGCCGCGTACTCTCTCTTCCAGTCCGGATATTTGATTTTCCACATTCAAAAAAGAATACAGCTGCTCCATCCGTTCTATAGGATCCAACGCCTCCAGAAGCTGCTGGCGTTTTTCAACACTGTCTACCACGGCGGCCGCTATCGTATCCGCCGCCAGACCGGGCGTACGCATATTCCTTACCGCGGCAACAACATCACTGGGAATTTTTTTACCGTTTTTATTAAAGGTTTCAAATTCTCCTATCATCAGGCGCATATGAGCCTCAGCGTCCATAATATCATAATCAGCCGGCTCCTCAACAGGCTGTACCTGACCGCAATAGCTAAGGCCCTCATAGGAAAAAGTCTCAATAGCCCCCCGCTGTACCCCCTGCGCCACAATACGAATTCCTTCACCGGGCATCCGTATCATCTGTTTAATGCGCGCGATCGTACCGATTTTAAAAATATCCTCTTCCGTAGGTTCCTTAGTCGCAGCATTTTTTTGGGCCACCAGCAGCACAAGGCTGTCTCCTGCCATTGCCTCTTCGATTGCCGAAACCGCACGCTTGCGCACAGCCTCTACATTGACCGTCATATTCGGAAAAACCACTACGCCGCGCAGCGGTAGAATCATCATGAATTTTGTTTCTGCCATACACATTCAGCTCCCTTCGTAAAAACCTTAACTATTATACCCAATTTTCTGTGTTTGAGCAATCTGTCTTATTTTTATCCGAATCATTCTCTTCTTCCTTTTCCTGATCCTTATCTCCGGTATCCTCATTTTCTTCTATTTTCTTTTCTTTTGCAGGATTTTCTTTCCGTTCCTGTCGAGCGCGCTGCATAGCCTGTTCCACAGCGCTTCGTATTTTTTCCTGAATACCGCTTTGTTTCTCCAATTCAAAATATTCCGGTACAAGGAACATCCACATACAAGCGCCTGCTATAATCTGTAATGCCGCGGCGATACCGGTTAAAATCAGCCCCTGTTCCGGATTTTTCATTGTAAACATTCCGGCTATCTGCAAATAGGTAGGAATCAGAAACGTGCAGGCAACCCAAGGTATAATATGCATGGCCTGCCGAAAGCTTCTACCACGCAGAATTTCTCTTGCATAGCCAAAAGAGAGCATCAATCTGGTGCGTCCGATACAAACGGTAATACTCGTATAATAGATATATAAAAGCAGCCAAGAAACCAGCAGTGCAATGAGTACAAGCTGCAATACGCCGATGAAAAGAGAGATTATCAGACCAAGAGATCCAAAAATATGGGTAATAATGGTCATAGAAAGAGCGGAAGATACCATAAATGACTGTGCGAGCTGACCTACCCAATTGTAAAAAATACCGACAATCACCATCGGCAGCACCTTTCTTAATGCCTGTCCAACCATGCTTCCTGTTTCTGCACGCCGGCTTTTTACCAATACATTCAACGCTAAAAGAATCACAAAAATATCAATAAAAACGCTCAGCAAATAAGCGATAAGTTCCAGCATCGTATCCGAAGCGGAAAAATTGCTTTCCATTAACGGCACAGCATTGGCATAGGCCTCATAAAAAGAATTCCATTGATCCTGCTGCCAAGAAGCCATCGAAGTATAATCAAAGCTATCCAGCACAGAATAATCAATAGCAAAATCCTTATACAGCACAAAGGCACAATAACAGCTGATAAGTACAACGGGAATCAGTACCATCACTACTGCGGTTATAAAAATATTTTGAGATTGTTTGATAAGCCCTGCCATTCTTTTCAGTGAACTTTTAAACGAGATCTTATTTTCCAATATTCTAACTCCTTTGTTTACAGGTATTCTTTGCTATGCAAAAAGCTATCCTTAAAAATATATCATACAAAATTTTTTGCATTCTGTAAAGCATCCCCCGCTGAATATCAAAGATTTCACAAACATTTCTTCCTTGCAACACATAATAAATAATTGCAAAGAACACATTCCTATTGTATAATAGAAATGAGGTGATGTGGTATGTTTCCCGCCCAAAGAATTAAGCTTCTGAGAACGCAGGCCGCACTGACCCAAAATGAAGTTTCAAAACATCTTGGAATCGACAGATCCACCTTAGCTAAATACGAAACCGGTGAACGCCGTCCGGATATGGATCAATTATGTAAAATAGCAGACTTTTTCGGCGTATCCATAGAATATCTGATTGGGCGCAATGATACCATCGATATTGAAGAGCTGCTGGAAAATGCCTTCGTTCTAACATATAAAGGAAAAGTCTTAACAAAGGTCCAACGCAAAGCATTGAATAAAGCAATACAAAAATTAATGGAGTAATATAATGAAAAAACTGATTCCTATCTTTTTGCTGCTGCCGCTGCTGTTTGCCGGCTGCCATCAAAAAACAGAGCATATTGCCGTACCGCCGCATGAGATTATGGAACAAAGCATTGAAATTCCCAATGATATTTCAGCGCTTGCAAAAGCTTATTTTGAAGCTACGGATATGACGGTAAATACCGTAATTGATTCGCACATGGAAAAGAAGCCTGAATTTATCTCTTTTGAATTTTCCAGCGACGTAAAACTCAGCGAGGAAGAAAAAGCTTTGATGCTTTCCCTTTTTTCCTGCTATGATACGGAAATTTCCGCCGACGGTCTGCGTTCAAGTCTTACGGATATCGATCGGGGCATTACCGTGGGGTACGCCTCTATTGATCAAACCCAAACCAGCGACTGTGACCTTACTATTCCCGTGAAAGTTTATTACGGAAGATATTTTTATACCTACTGCAGTGATTTCATGAAAGAAGGCGACGAATATATTCTTTTCCGCTTTGAAAATTTAAGCCGTACACGATATCTGTTTTAACGATGCATCATCAAAATATACTTTCGTTTTTCAAAGGATAAAAATATCTTGATATCCTGCAAATAAGTTCTATTCTCCTCGGCATTGGAATATTTTTTAGTAAAGTATTCCCAATGCGGAGGTTTTTTTATGTTTGATTCTTCAATTGAACAGCGTGCCGTTGAGCTTGCCGCCTATATTGTACAAACGCAGGATACCGTACGCGGAGCGGCAAAAAAATTCGGCATCAGCAAAAGCACGGTACATAAGGATGTTACCCAAAGATTGGAACATATAAACGCTCCCCTGTTTTATCAGGTAAAAAAAATACTGGAAGAACATAAAGATGAGCGGCACATCCGCGGAGGTATCGCCACAAGAGAAAAATACAAGGCCTTGAAAGAAAAATGCTGATTTCTTCCGTGCCGCTAAAACACGAAAACAGAGAACGGCTTGTTATCCGTTCTCTGTTTTTTAGGAAAACATATTTGTTAATATATCCCCAAAAACAAAGTCTCTTAGTACTATTTATTCTCTATTCTGTTTTTTTCATTTTTAACCTTGCGCAAATTCGGCTGACCTCATCTTTCGGCGCGGAAAAAGTAACTTGTGTCCCTTCATTCAGATGCTCCGTTGAAAGAATTTTACCCTTGGCATGGATATACGCCAAAACCTCGCCCCTGGAATAAGGAACAAATACGGAAGCCTCGCTGCGCATATCCTTTAACGCCTCAACAATACGTTTCTGCAATTCTTCCATTCCCCGGCCTGTCTTTGCCGAAACATATACCGCCCCCTTTATCGGCGGAAGTTCCTCGGCCGCATCAATCTTATTAACAACAAGAATATTCGGTATATCCCCGGCTCCGATCTGTCCGAGGACCTCCTTTACAGCCTCCATTTGCGGAAACAAATCTCGACTGGATCCGTCACACACATGCAGTAAAAGATCAGCAAAAACCGCTTCCTCCAAAGTAGAACGGAAGGCCTCCACCAGCTGATGTGGCAGTTTTTTGATAAAACCGACGGTATCGGTAATACATACTTGAATATTTTTTTCAATTTCGCAACGTCGGGTCAGCGGATCAAGCGTAGCAAACAGCTTATCCTCGCAAAAAACATCGCATCCTGAAAGAGCCTGAAGTAAGGTGCTCTTTCCGGCATTGGTATAGCCCACCAGCGCAATTTGCGGTAATTCCTGCTTTTTTCTTTGCTTACGCATAAGCCCCCGGCGCTGCGAAAGCTGTGAAAGCTGTGTTTTCAGCTCATAAATTCTGCGATTGATGTGTCTTCGATCCGTCTCCAGTTTTTCTTCTCCCGGTCCCCGAGTCCCTATACCGCCTCCCTGCCGCGAAAGCGCCAATCCTTCCCCCTTCAAACGGGAAAGTCGATATTGAAGTTGTGCCAGTTCTACCTGCATTTTCCCCTCACGGGTAGCCGCGCGCATAGCAAATATATCAAGAATCAGCGCGGTTCTGTCAATTACGCGTATCCCCAGTTCCTCTTCCAGCATTCGTTGCTGTACGACGGTAAGCTCATCATCATAAATAGCAAGCTGAATATTTTTTGCCTGAACCACCAGAGCCAGTTGTGCAACTTTTCCTTTTCCCACTATTCCCGCTGTATTTTTTTGCACCGCCTTATAAACGGTTTCTCCTCCCGCGGTATCCGTAAGTCGCTCTAGTTCTTCTAAAGAAGATGGCTCATGGCCTATCAGCATTACCCTCTCTCTTGCCGATTCTTCAACACTCATATCCAAATGCCGAATTTCCCTGTCGGCTTCATAAATGGCACTGAGCCAGACTTCCTGAGGAATCGCCGAAATACTTTGCGCCGTAAAAACGTGAACTCCCTGTTCGCTTTGATCCAGCACTGCCGCTGAAACATCGGTTGTGCCTGCGGCATCTACACCGATAGCACACATTGCATCAAACCGCAATTTTTTTAAACTTTCCATATCTACCGGCGAAAGCATACCGCTGCCTCCGGGATGTGTATGAATACACCGTAACCCCGAAAGCCTGCTCCCGCTACGGCGCAGGCTTATTTCCGCAAGATCCGCGCGATCCCCTTCTCCAAGCGCCACATACACAATTTCACCGCTCCGCGAAAGATATACGCACAGTTCTCTGCCAAGACTTTTTGTAATTTCCCCCATTTCCTGTGCCAGAGAGCTGTCAAGAAACACCGAGGCATCTGTCTTCCGATGTTCCAGTGCTTCTATTCTATCTTTCACGGTGCGCTTAATCCCTTTTATATTTCCGTTTATCACAAAAAAATTTCCTTTCATTTTCTACAGTGATTTTTTCATATTTATGCAAATTATCCTGCACATTCTAAATATTATGCACACATATTCATATATAAATTTTATAACAACACGCTGTTTTTTTCCTGAAAAAATATTTTATTTATTATACCATATTCTCATGGATGTTATCAATTATTTTAAAATAAAAAACGATGCACTCTGCCTCCTGTAAGGCGCTCTCTTTGCTTTGATTTCAGAGCGGCTTACACACCGCGCGGAAAAATGAATGATTTCGTTTCCATTCTGATTTATCCGCAATACATTTTTTATAAGAAAGTTTTTTCCCGCTTTCTTACTTCTCTTTGTATATCAAATCAAAAATCTTTTTCTAAAATAAAAACGCTATTTGCAGTATGACGGATCATCACAAATAATATGGTCAACTTCATCCGTACCGCAAATGAAAAAGAAAGATTCCACGTTTATCTTTGTACTGTCAATAAGCAAAATGCTCTTTTTGCTGTGCTGCAGCATAACCCGCCTTAGCAACGCTTCGTCATCGCTTGAATCGGCTAATCCTCTTTCAGATAATCCTCTGCATGAAAAAAACAGCAAATCAGCCTGAAAATTTTTGATATATTCAATGGCCGTTTGCCCGATATAGGAAAGACTGTTCTCTCTCATTTTACCGCCCGTACAATAAATCACGGCATTGGGCAGCCTGGTAAGCAAAACGGCGGTTTTTGCTCCGTTAGTAATAATTTTCAAATTTTTCTTGGAAGCTAAAAATTTAATCATTCTGGCCGTAGTACTGGAGCTATCCAAAATAATCGTATCATCATCCTTTACATAGGAAGCCGCTAAATGACAGATATAATCCTTTTTATCTGTATTATGACTTTCCCTGGCATAAAGCGGAATTTCCGCATCTAAGCCTTCCGTTAATACCGCCCCGCCGTACGTTCTTTTTACCAGACCTGTCATTTCCAAATGATTCAGATCCCGCCGAATGGTTGCGGCACTGACATACAGCTTGCCCGCCAATTCTTTAACGTCTGCTGTTTTATATTGCTGAATCGCAGACAAAATATATTGCTGTCGTTTGGCCGGTGTCATATTATATTGTTCATTGTTGTTCATTTTTTGTTCTCCTGTTGTTTATTTATGTTTATATATCGAATATATGGGCAACTATTGACAACTATATATGAGTAATATATACTATTTTATGAAAAAAATCAATAGGTACAAATTATGAAAGCAAAAATTTTTAACATTCAAAAATTCAGTTTGCATGACGGCGCAGGCATCAGAACCTGCGTATTTTTCAGCGGATGTAATCTGCGCTGTAAGTGGTGCGCGAATCCGGAATGTCGTTTTTCCAACGGGGAAATAGGAAAAGTAATGGAATATGACCCGCACGCGCTTCTTGAGGAGGTTTTAAAAGACAAGAGCTTTTATGACCGCTCCGGCGGAGGCGTAACGCTTACCGGAGGAGAGATCTTTTGTCAATATGATTTTATCCGGACATTTTGTCAGCTGCTGAGAAAAAATCAAATGAATATTGCAATAGAAACATCCGGTGCTGTTGATCTGCAAAGATTTGCCGATATCGCCGGTTTGGTGGATTTTATATATATTGACTGCAAGCATTATAACGAGGAAATGCATAAAAACGGAACGGGAGTTTCTCTCCAAAAAATCCTCAATAACATCCGATTTCTGGCGCACAGTCAAACGCCGTACTGCGTCCGGATTCCCGTAATACCCGGATACAACGATGCCTTAACAGATGCGGATGAATTTGCAAAGCTGCTGCTTTCCTTAGATGTGCAGACAATAGAATTACTGCCCTTTCATCAGCTGGGTGAAAACAAATATAACAAGCTGAAGCTGCCTTATTCATACGCAGGCGTTCCGCAGCTTCACAAAGAAGATTTGCTGCAATATGCTGAAAAATTAAAAGAAAAAGGACTGACTGTCATTTTAAAATAGAGGAGGTATAGAAAATGAATCATGAATTCGGAATATTATCAGATCGTATCAGCAGACTAAGACAAAACATTTTAAGTATCCGTCCCGAAGTATGTGTAGAGCGGGCGGTATTAACCACAAAGGCCTACCGGGAACATGAACAGGAACAAGTAGTTCTGAAGCGGGCGTACATGGTAAAAGAGATTTTGGAAAACATGACAATTTACATAGAAGACGACACGCTGATTGTGGGAAATCAAGCTAAAAAAAATCGGTCCGCGCCTATTTTCCCGGAATATGCAATGGATTGGATTATTCGAGAATTGGATGATTTTGAAAAGCGCGACGGCGACGCCTTTTATATTTCGGAAGAAAACAAACAAATTCTGCGCGAAATCTATCCGTATTGGAAAGGCCGTACCCTACAGGATAAAGGCTATGCCAGTTTCCCCAAACAAGCAAGAGAAATCTATGATAACAGCATTATCCGAAATGAGGGAAACATTACATCCGGGGACGCGCATCTGGCGGTCGACTATAACAGCATTCTGAGATACGGCTTACAGTCTTTCAAAGATCGGGTACAGAAAAAGCTGGAAACACTGGATTACAGCGATTATGAAAGTCTAAAATCAAGTTATTTTTATCAGGCCATTCTTATTGTTATCGACGCTGTTGCAGCCTATGCAAAGCGGTATGCGGAGCTTGCCGAAAAAGAAGCGGCAATCCATTCGGGACAACGAAAAGCGGAATTGCTGGAAATTTCAAGAATTTGTAAGAAAGTACCAATGCAGCCGGCGGATACCTTTTATGAGGCAATACAAAGTCTTTGGTTTGTACACTTGATCCTGCAAATCGAATCCAATGGCCACTCGCTGTCTTTCGGACGTTTCGATCAGTATATGTATCCGTATTATATCAAAAGCACCGCGCAGGGCATGACGGAAACCGAATGTCTGGAACTTCTGGAAAATCTATGGATCAAGACATTGACTATCAATAAAATTCGGAGTGCCTCCCATTCAAAATACGCGGCCGGCAGCCCGATGTATCAAAATATCACCATCGGCGGGCAAACGCCCGGCGGAGAGAATGCCGTAAACGAATTAACCTGGCTGACACTTCGCTCGATTGCGCTGACACGGCTGCCTCAGCCCAACTTAACGGTTCGGTATTTTAAAAATATGGAAGAAGACTTTATGCAGGAATGCATTAAAGTAATCAAGCTTGGATTCGGTATGCCGGCCTTTAACAGTGATGAGATCATCATTCCCGCGTTAATGAACCAAGGTGTATCCAAAGAGGATGCCTATAATTACAGCGCAATCGGTTGTGTGGAAGTTGGCGTACCGGGAAAATGGGGATACCGATGCACAGGAATGAGCTATTTGAATTTCCCCAAAACCCTGATGATCGCATTAAATAACGGTGTAGATTTGATGACCGGTAAGCAAATCTGTCAGGGCGTGGGTAATTTTGTTGATATGAACAGCTTTGACGAGGTATTGGCTGCTTGGGACAATACAGCAAGGCAGCTGATTAAACAAGGGATTATTCTGGATACCTGCGCGGACATGGTAGTAGAACAAGAGGTGCCCGATATCTTATGTTCCGCGCTGGTGGATGATTGTATTGAACGGGGTAAGCACCTGAAAGAAGGCGGCGCCCATTATGATATCGTCAGCCAATTACAGGTAGGCGTAGCCAATCTGGGAGATTCTCTTGCCGCAATCAAAAAGTGCGTATTTGAAGACAAGACACTGACAAAGGAAGAACTTTGGGATGCACTGGTTCATAATTTCGAAGGAGAAAAAGGCAAAGCCGTGCGTCAGGTTTTGCTGGATGCCCCCAAGTACGGTAATGATATTGATTATGTAGATGATCTCGTCGTCAAAGGCTATGATACCTATCTGGATGAAATTAAAAAGTATAAAAATACCCGATACGGCAGAGGTCCCATCGGCGGCGGCTTTTATGCCGGAACGTCTTCGGTTGCTTCCAATGTTCCGCAGGGAGCAGGTACCTGTGCAACCCCGGACGGAAGATATGCCTCAGAGCCGCTGGCGGAAGGCAGCTCTCCCACACATGGAGCGGACAAGAACGGGCCTACCAGCGTATTTAAATCCGTAAGCAAGCTAAAAACCATAGAGATAGTAGGCGGAGTGCTGTTAAACCAAAAAATGACGCCGCAAATCTTAAGCGATCCGGAAAACTGTTTAAAACTAAGTATGCTCATAAGAACATTTTTTGATGATTTGAAGGGCTTTCATGTGCAGTACAATGTTGTGTCCAGAGAAACGCTGCTTGATGCCCAGAAACATCCTGAACAATATACAGACCTGATTGTAAGAGTCGCCGGATATTCCGCATTCTTCAATGTGCTATCCAGGCAGACGCAGAATGATATTATCGCGCGGACAGAACAAAATCTGTAATCAAATAAAAAAGAAACCAGGAAAGGAATCGATACATTTGGATTCGCATGAAGCGGATTTTCATGTGTGGTAACGGGTGAAAACAATGGAACAAAACATCCAAGGGAAAGTGGTAGTGTTAACAGGCGCCGGCGGCGGAATCGGAAGAGCAACCGCGCGGAAACTGGCTCAGCAGGGAATGAAAATCGTACTGCTGGGAGGAACAAATCTTGAAAAACTGCAGGAAACCCAGCGTATGATACAGAGTACAGACTCTCTGCTTTTGCCGGGAGATTTAACGGATCTGTCCTTTCTGAAGCAAGCGGTCGAACAGGCGGCCGAAAAATTCGGGCATATTGACGTCTTAATCAATAACGCCGGCATGGCGTTGAATCGTTCGTTTGAAGAAGTAGAAGAAAATCAATTTGACAAAATTATGAGCATCAATGTCAAAGTGCCGTATTTTTTAACGCAAAAACTTTTGCCATATCTGAAGGAATCAAAAATGGCAACCATTATTAACATCGCGTCTGTGGTGAGTCATGCCGGTTATCCGTATCAAAGTGCTTATGTGGCGTCAAAACACGCACTGCTGGGATTTACCAAAAGCCTGGCAAATGAGTATTACAAACAGAATATTCGAGTTCATGCCATTTGCCCCGGCGGAGTTTACACCGATATGGTTAAAATCGCCCGGCCGGATTTATCCGATGAGGGCATGATTTTGCCGGAAGATATTGCCGAAATCATATGGTTTTTTCTGTCTCACCGAGGGAACGCGGTCATTGATGAAATTTTGGTTCATCGGGTGAATAAAGAACCGTTTTTAATTTAAGTTTTAAAAATACCATCATTGGGAGGAACAAAATGAGTAAAGTAATCGAAATGTATCGTTTAGCAAAAGAGCGTTATGCCCAGATAGGAGTAGATACCGACCGGGCCATCGCCATTCTGAAGCAAATACCGCTGAGTATCCACTGTTGGCAGGGAGATGACGGAAAAGGCTTTGAACAAAAAGAAACGGATGTCAATACCGGAATTATGGCTACCGGCAATTACTTAGGCAGAGCCAGAAACGCCGAAGAATTAAGAAGTGATTTATCGGTAGCGCTGGATCTGATACCCGGCAGAAAAAAATTAAATCTCCACAGCATCTATGCGGAAACCAACGGAAAAAAAGTGGAGAGAAATGAGCTGGAATACTGCTATTTTGAAAATTGGGTTGCCTTTGCTAAAGAAAAAAAGATCGGAATGGATTTTAATCCAACCATATACAATCATGTAAATATGAAAGACGGTTATTCTCTTTCCAGCCCGGACAAAAGCATCCGAGCATTTTGGATTGAACACGTGAAACGCTGCCGAGCCATTGCCGATCAAATCGGACGGCAGCTGGAAAGCCCCTGTGTCAATAATATATGGATTTCAGACGGTTCAAAAGACAACTGCTTAAACAAAGGACAGCTGCGGGAAAATTTGATGAATTCCTTAGACGAAATCTTTCAAATTTCCTATGATAAGGCTTATCTGCTGGACGCATTGGAACCAAAGCTGTTTGGCATCGGAACGGAAAGTTTTGTCGTGGGCAGCTTGGAGTTTTATTTAGGCTATGCCATAAAAAATCAAAAACTACTGTGTCTGGATACCGGTCATTTCCACCCCACCGAACTGGTCAGCGAAAAAATCTCTTCTCTTTTGGCTTATTGTGACCGCCTGCTCCTTCATTTATCCAGAGGAGTTCGATGGGACAGCGACCATGTAACGGCACTGGATGCCGAACTGATGAATATTTTTACCGAGATTCAGGCCTTAAACGCGTTTGACAGAGTTCATTGCGCGCTGGATTATTTCGATGCC
Source organism: uncultured Selenomonadales bacterium (assembly GCA_905200615.1). Lineage (GTDB taxonomy): Bacteria > Bacillota > Clostridia > Christensenellales > QALW01 > UMGS1322. The sequence continues at coordinate 43,265 of CAJKLB010000010.1, forward strand.
TCCATTAACCGTATTTCCGCCTGGGTAATCGGCGCACGCAATGTTCAAAAGGCCATTTTAAAATCCTTATTGGATCCTATCGAAAGCATACGAAAAGCGGAACAGGAGGGCGATCTGGGAACAAGGCTGGCACTGATGGAGGAAAGCAAGACCCTGCCGTTCGGCGCCGTTTATGACTATGTTTGCGAAAGCTGCGGAATACCGGTTGGAGAGAATTGGCTGAAAATTGTGAAGGATTATGAAAAAAAGGTTTTAGTGAACCGAATATAAAATTGAACAGCGGCGCTGCTATTAAAAAGGTTTAAAGGCAACGCATCGCGCCGCCGACAGCGCGGGCATCAGCAGAAAAACAATTTTGTTTCAGAATGACAATCACACAAATAACATACAATATGCTATGAGGTGATAATTTTGAAAATACAATGGAAAAAACTATTTGCTTGTCTTGCTATACCGCTTGCTGTCGGCGGCCTTTCCGCATTACTGACCCGGAAAGGTATGGAATTCTTCCAAACGCTTCAGCAGCCGCCTTTGTCTCCGCCAGGTTGGCTGTTCCCAATTGTATGGTCTATTCTGTATATTTTGATGGGAATTGCTTCCTATCTGGTGCTGACCTCAGGAAAACAAGACCATATTACCCTGACAATATACGGCATTCAGCTCTTTTTTAATTTTTTATGGTCTATTCTCTTTTTTAACTTCAGGCAATACTTGCCCGCTTTTATCTGGCTGGTCATTTTGTGGCTGTTAATTTCAGCGTGTATAATTTTGTTTTACCGAATATCCAAACCCGCCGCCTATCTGATGGTTCCCTATTTATTTTGGGTCACCTTTGCCGGATATCTGAATTTTGCGATATATCTTTTAAATTAAAAAACTTACCTTCAATAAATCTATTCAATGTTCTGCGAAAAATTTTTATATGGTCTTTTCTCCATTTTCATATGATGAATAATTTCTGCAAAAATCAAAAAAGGGCTGTTTTCCGTGAACTGGGTCAAAATATGCAGACAGAACAAAAAAGGTCTCTATGGTAAGAAATATAAAAATTTAAGCAACATACTGACTTCGTTTTTCAAGCGGAGTCAGCTTTGTTTTTAGTTGAATTCGTTGGTTGTTGTAAAAATAGATGTATTCATCGATAAGCAGACGAGCTTCTTCGTAAGTTGTCAGTTTAACTCTGTAAATACATTCTGTTTTGAGTATGGAAAAGAAATTTTCGGCTAAAGTGTTGTCATACGGATTACCCCTCCTTGACATTGAAGGGATTATGCCGTAAGATTGTGTTAGCTTGAAATACGGATGAGAAGTGTATTGAAATCCTTGGTCACTGTGAAGTTGCAGCTCAGCGGTGACCTTCTCTTTTTTCTTGGCAGCACGAATAGTTCTTAAAAAAAGATTGATACTTTGTTCGGTTCCGGTTTTGTAGGAAACTATGCTGTTGTCATACAAATCTCTGATAACAGACAAATACAATGTGCCCTGATTGGTTTTTATGTATGAAATATCCGTAACCCACTTTTGATTTAGTTTCTCTGCTTTAAAATTTCTGTTCAATAAGTTTGGATAACGATGTAGATATTTTCCGTAATTGCGATATTTCTTTCTTCGAACTTCTGAAAGCAGATTGTATTTCTGCATTACTCTAAGTATGGTTTTAGGATTATGGTGTATTCCTTGTCTTTCAAGCCATATATGTACCCTGCGGTAACCGTAAGTCTTGCCACAGCTATTCTGACATTCCTTAATTTTTTCAGCCAGAGGCAAATCTTTTGCAGGTATATCCATTCGCTTAACAAAACCATAATAACTGCTTCGTGAAACAGAGAAAAATCCGCACATTTCAGATATACTGTATTTTTCTTTGTGACGATAGATACCAGAATATCCGGATCTACCGTTACCGGCATCACCCTCCGTTTTGCGTTGATTCATGCCGCGTCGGCAATAATTTGCAGAAGATACTTTCCTTGGTCAATTTCACACAATTCATACCGTACCGCATTGCTGCATACCCCCGCCGCATCACACATATACGGTTCGGGAATTGTAAATACCGCTGTTTTTTCTTCGGTATCCTCCATAATTTTATACAGCTGAATTCTTTCCGGTCCGGACTCCTTTTCAGGATATACGCCTTGAGTCTGCAGCAAAAACGTATATCGATACTCTTCCGCTTTCTTTTTAATAACGATACTTTCTCTTACATAATTTCTGCCCGCCTCATATAACAGTTCCTCTTCTCCGGAAGTATACTTGGCTACCGCCGACTCCGGCACATCCTCCGCTTCCGTAAATTGATCGACATTCGTTTCCGGTGCTCGGTCATTCTTCCAGTGAAGCGCATGCCAAGATACTTTGCTTCCCCCCCGACTGACTTCAATCGCTTTCTCTTGACTCATGTTTTTTCCGAATTTTACCCGAAAACTTCCGTTTTCCGCAACGTATTCCGCTTCCTTTTCTTCAAAAGACGGATGATATTCCTCATAGCTGTCTGTTGCCTCGTCATAATAATGCACCGGCTGGCTGAAGAGTCTTGCCTCATAAGTTCCGTCTGCTCTCCGAAAGTGTTTTTCATTCGGTCTTCGTCTGCTTTTGATCTCCTTTTCTTGATTTTTTTCTTCTGTTGCTTCTAATACAATTTCTTGCTTTTCCATTTATATTTCTCCTCTCTTCCGGATATTTTTTCTACCGGACGCTCTTATCATACCTTCTTTCCCGGTCATTTCCTGTCCCCTTTACAACGTATTTTTTTAAAAATATACTTTTTTCTCTGCCGCAATTTCTGATCCTATTCTCTATAGTATCCGTTTAGCCTCAAGTTCTCCATAAAAAAAGGCCTGAATCTCTGCTGCATACAGAGTTCAAGCCTTCTTTCAATGTTTATAATAATGGATTCCCTTTATGTAAGTTTTTCTTTTTGTTTTTTTCGATATTCCGTAGGCCGCTGACCGGTCGCGGTTAAAAACACATCGCAAAAATACTGCGGAGAAGAAAATCCCGTCATTTCCGCGATTTGTGTAACCGATATATCCCCTTCCTCGAGCATTTCTTTCGCATGGCGCAGCCGAACATGATTCCGGTAAGCAATGGGAGACATTCCCGTGTGTTCTTTAAAAACACGCAGAAAATGATATTTTGAAAAACCGAAACGTAAAGCGTAATCCTCAAGGGTAAGCGGCTCAAAATACGTGCGGTTAATTTCATGAATGACACGATGAACAATTCTATCCTTACCTGCTTGCCCTTGTTCTTTTCCGATAACTTTTCTGTTTACTACACAAAACAGCTCTGTCAGCTTTGCGGCACAAACTTCTTTATAAAGCGTACGCTTTAACTGCAGCTCGTCAATCAATCCCTGAAAACACGCTGTCAGATGGGTTCCCGGCGAACAGAAGTATAGTCTTGAGGTTTGCATAGGTAAAAATCGCAGCCAGCGCGCAGGTTCACTGCAAGTAAAATGCACATAATAAAATTCCGAGGTTCCTTGATATTGACAGTAATGATGCTGCGGTTCTCCCGGCGCAAACAGTACCAGTGTTCCGGCTTTCGCAATCTCTTGTTTATTACCCAAACAAAAGATTTCCTCTCCCGCCGCCACATAAAATAAAAGATAATTATTCCTTCCGTGCGGCCGGTGAATGCTCCTGCCGTAACCGGCAAAAATATGTCCCGCGCTGTCAGCACGAATTCCCTGACAAAAATCCTCATCCTCCCAGTATCCGGATTCCTTCATTCCTTTTTCCTTTCTTAAAAAGCAATTTTTCTGAATTTTTTCGCAAGTTATCAGAATATTTTTTTCCATTATAATAGTAAAATAAAGAAAAGTCAAGATTTTCAATTTTTTATCAAAAATTCCGATTCGCCTGGAAAATACGCCACCAAGAAGTATGTTTTTCACCGGCGAAAAACGCCCTATTTTCTGATAAAAAAAGCAAAAAGTCTTAAGGAAAAAAGCAATCGTAAAAAGCTGTATTTGCGTCTTTTCCCAATTGCTTAAAAAAGGAGACAAAAAAATGAAACAAAACATGGTTTTACAAAGTATTTTTCAGCACCGCATTCTTATTGCCGCGAGAGGACTGAAAGAAATGGAAGTTCTTCCTTTTTGCGAAGCAATTTTAGCCGGGGGACTTCATTTAATTGAAATTCCTTATAATCAGCTTTCCCAAACTGCGCTGGAAGACGTACCGAAACAAATCGATACGATTCGTTCCCATTTCGGAGAAGAATTGCTTGTCGGAGCGGGAACAGTGCTGAATCCGGAGCAAGTAAATGCGGCCGCAGATGCCGGGGCTTCTTTCGTTCTTTCCCCATCCTTTGATGAAAATGTAGTAAGAGAGACCTCTAAGCGCCGGCTTATTTCCATTCCCGGTGTAATGACGCCTACCGAGGCGCAAAACGCGATGCTTTGCGGTGCCGACATGGTAAAAATTTTCCCCACCGGTGTTTTAGGCATTTCTTATCTAAAGGCCATTCGCGTACCGTTAAATCATATTCCTATGCTTGCCATGGGCGGTGTTAACGAAGAAAATTTAAAGGAATTTCTTCAGTTTTGCGAATGTGTGGGAATCGGAAACGCTATCTGTAACCGCGCTCTTTTAGATCAAAAAGATTTTGCGGAAATTTCCCGCCGTGCCAAAGCCTTTTCCAATCAGTTGTAAACCTTATCTTGCTTAAAAAACAGGCTCTCCTTTTACCGCGGAGAGCTTTTCTCATATTTATAAAACCTTTTGCTATATAAAAGTTACCCGACAGCATCTGCCGCATTCCTCCTCTGAAACAAAAAGTTGTTTTAAAAAAACAATTGACACTTTTTTACGAAAGCAATCACTTTTTTATTGAAAAACAATAAAAAAATATTGACAAACAGAAAATATTTAAGTATCATAGAAAAGTAACATTGACTTTACAAGAATAAGCGCGATAAAAAAGGAGAGGAATTTTTATATGTTTAAGATCTCAAGTAAAGCGTCGATTACTCTGTCATTAATTTTTTCCGCGGGTTTTTTTGTTCTTCTTGCCTTCGGTGCGGCAGTAATGCCGTCTGTTGTTGAGTATTTTCTTGATTTTTTTCAAATCACAAGGATGGAAAATCAGCTATGCGGCTCCTTTCTTATTCTTTCCATTGCCTACAGTATCCTCGCGGTTGCCCTTTTAGCAGATATCTTACTGTTTCTTTTATTGCTGCGTATACGTTCCAATCTGATTTTCACAGACGCCAGCGTAACACTGATCCGCGGTGTATCATGGTGCTGCTTCCTTTTGGGAATTCTTTTAGGCGGGTTGGTGTATTATTTTCCGATTATACTAATTGCCGCCTTTGCCGCTGTATTTTTAGGGCTTTGTCTGCGAGTGGTTAAAAATGTAATGGAAGAAGCAACAAGAATAAAAACAGAAAATGATTTTACGGTATAAACAAGGGAAGGCTGAAAAATGATAGTAATCAATCTTGACGTAATGATGGCAAAACGCAAAATGTCTCTTAACGAGCTTTCCGAAAAAGTGGGCATTACACTGGCCAATCTTTCAATTCTTAAAAACAATAAAGCAAAAGCCATTCGTTTTTCCACGCTTGACGCAATTTGCCGTGCTCTTGACTGCCGTGTAGAGGATATTTTAGAATATACCGATACACCGCAGGAATAAATTGTTATTCTTTGGAGGAAACAACTATGGATAACCAAGATATCAATCTGCAAAACAGTTCAATACCGAATTTTTCCCCTATGGATTCTCACTGTTCTTCGCAAGCTGTAAATGGTAAAAGAATCTTTTCCGCAGTCGATAGTATTTTCGCGTGGCTCTGCCTGCTGGCGGGCTATGCTTTTTGCCGGGTCTTTCCGGCGGCACGTCATCCTTTGGGGGCATTTTTATTCATTCTTGCAATTTTTACGGTAACCGCCGTTATTTTAAAGCAAAAAGGCAGTCATTTTACCGCGGTATCTTTGATCGGCGCCGTCTCTGCAATTATCGTTTCCGCCGCGCTTATCGTGTGTGCCAATTCAGTCATTCACTTTTTTGCCTATGCCTATGCCTTAATTATATACCTATTCTTTCTTTATTCATCCACCGGCAATACCCTCGAAAAAGGATTTTCCGATCTACTGGTCGCCGATTTCTTTAAAGCAATCTTTATTATGCCTTTCGTTTCCTTTACACACCTCTTTTCTGCCGCTTTTTCGGGTAAAGCAAAAAACAGCGGCGCTTTATTTTTAAAAATACTGCTCGGTATATTGCTTGCTTTCATTCCCACAATCACCGTATTGATTCTGCTTTCCTATGACAGTAATTTCACCGTACTGCTCAAGAATATTTTTCATATTCCGCTGGATGATATCTTTTCCCATATCGGAAGTATACTTTTAGGCATCCCGATTGCAATGTATCTTTACGGGCTCTTTATCTCCTCTATTGACCAAAAATGCTCCGATATCATAACCGCGGACCAATGCCGAAATATCTCTGCAACAATAAAAATCATCCCCTCCGCAACCGTATTAGCCGCGGTACTTCCTTTACTGGCAATCTATTTTCTTTTCTTTATATCACAATGGGAATATTATATATCGGCTTTTTCCGGCATTCTGCCCGAACAGTTTAATTACGCCCAATACGCGCGGGAAGGCTTCTTTCAATTATGCGCGGTATGCGTTATTAATTTTGCCGTTATTGCCGCCATCACTCTTTTTATGAAGAGAAAAAATAATACCCCCTCTTTGCTGCTGCGTATTCTTACTTTGATAATCTCTGTTTTCACCCTGATACTGATCAGTACGGCCATGGCGAAAATGATACTGTATATTAACTGTTACGGGCTCACCCCCAAACGCGTATATGCCGCGTGGTTTATGGGTGTATTAACGCTGTTGTTTTTATTGATCATGCTAAAACAATTTGTTTTCAAACTAAAATTAATCTCTGCCTCTGTTGCCGTATGTGTAATCTGTTTTGCCGGGCTTTCCTTTTCCGGAACAGATTCGTTCATCGCTCAATACAATATTAACCGGTATATTGAAAGCACACTGGAGAGCGTGGATATCGAAGTCATGGAATCTCTGGGGGATTCAGCAATTCCCCATATGGTAAGGCTTGCCCAAGCACTTGATGAAAAAAACGGCACGGATATTACTGCATTGACGCCTAAGAAACTTATCCACGGCGATCTATATTCTCGGTTAGCCGTCAGTCTTTACCTGAAAGCAAACGAACAGAATACATCATTTTTTTCTTTTACTTTTCCGCGCATGAAAGCAGATATCGCACTGAAAAATGCCGGAATCAAAGAACGGCCGGAATATCAAAAAGCCTTTGAATCTTATAAAATAACCGAAAAAGAATAAATAATATGATAAAAAATGAATCCTACCTAAAACCTTGATTTTACCGCAATAAAAATAAAATCAAGGTTTATTTCAGAGTGTAAAAAAAGTAAAACGGCCAAGAAAGTTGCGCAATAACGGCTTTGCTTTTTCAAAAGGTGGTAACCCCCTCAGCGAAATCTTACCAAAAGGAGCGCAGAAAGGGCGTTTACCGATGGGGAACTCTCGCCGGGGATTCCCCAATACGACGCGTAAAAGTTTTGTACCTATGGCTATTCACAAATAGTTTTTTGACAGACTGACATAAAATGAAGATCTTATTTTTTATAGAATAAGCTTTCAAATATTTTTTAAAACTTTTAGCTGCTGTCACCGCCGGATTACATAATACATATTGTATTACTGAGGTGATACCGTATTATGAATGCTTGCGAATTAACCGCGTCTATTACTGCGATAGCCAATATACTATCAACCGAGCTTACAGTAAATGAATTAAATCTATGGGCAGCGGTGCTGACCCAGCTGGGCGATACCCTTGCGACAATTGCCGCGCAAAAAAGCTTATAGACTCGCAATTATTCATAAAAATATTTACTGCTTTTCAAAATACCGAGTCAAAAGATATCCCCGATAATGCATCAAGATCTGAATCGCCGCTTTTTCAGACTATACTGATTGATAAACAACCAGACTTGATGCAACCTGCAATCGCCGGATAAAATATTGATGATAGCGTCTTATTCCGTTAAGTTTTGTCATCTGTACTCTCCGACAGATCAATAGCGCCTATGTTAAAGTTTTTTATCCGTTCGAGCAAAACGCATTTCCCGTTGGATCCGCAAGGAACATATGCCCTATTTCCGCAAAAAATGTTTTTTCAGGATATAAGGTCGCGCTACACGATGAAGCCTTATCTTCACCGTTGTTATTCTCCGATAAGATCATTTCACCATCGCTTTTCAGTATATACTCAGACACTGTTTTACAATTTTCACCCGCAATATAATAGATATTTACGCTTGCCGTAACAGGTACATTACCGTTCCATAAGCTTTCATGTTTTACTTCCGCCGCATCAAACAGTGCTGTTTTTAGTTTTTCATTTAAGCATAAACAGTTTAAAAGAAAAGCCTTTATCTGCGCATACGTTTCCATTTTCTTATTTTCGTCAATCAGATAAAAATAATTTCCCTGTAAAAAGAACCGACGGGTTGGCAACAACTCATATACTGCCGGCATATTCACGGCTAATTTCTGTAATAACGATTGCAAGATTATTTTTACGGATTGTTTTAAAATATCAGGAACCGTTTTCAATATCTCCTCCACCATTTCATGCTGCCCCCGCAGCATAAAAAGAACGGTATCAACCGAACCTAAATACGATGTTCCTAAAGTAATTACTTGATTCACTCTGTCTCTTGCTTTTTCACTTTTCAACATATGTGAAGTCACTAATCCTCCCATCCCGTGAGCAATAAGAATCACATCGTCATATTGATTTACTTTATTCTTTAATAAAGCGCCGGATACGGAATTGGGCTTTCTCCAATCATAGCCAAAGAATACAATATCCCGTTCCTCTCCATACTGATTGTTTAACATTAAATATAAATTCTTATATATTTCAAAGGCGCCATAGGTATCAGCGCTGTCTGCAGCTATATCATAGACGCTGCTGCCGTCATCTTTGCAAGCGAGAAAATCTAATTTTCCAAGGGCATCAGCATATTCTTCCGCGCTTTTAAAGGGTTCCTATTCCAGCGGCGGCCAGATCTGCGTTTGGGCGGAAATAGCGTTATTGGCAGAGCTCATCTTCAATTTTGTTCCCATAATATCAGGTACGATTATAATCGCCTTTTTTGCGTATACATGAATTTGACAACTTGCTTGAATTCCTCCGCCGGCGGTGGCGGTAATTACCGCGGTTCCTTCGGATACCGCTTCTATACTTCCGGTATAATATCCTACCGTTGCTATTTTCGGGTTACTGCTTTTCCAATATATCAAACGATTTACGGCATTTACCGGTAAAGTGGCAACAATCAGCTTTGTTGACATTCCTACCCGAAGAATTTGCTCTTTCGGATAAAGCATAATACCGGTTGCTTCTTCCGAGGATGCCACAGTAATTCGGCAACATCCCCGCCGGCCGCTGCCATCAGTCGCTGTAGCGCAAATGACAGTTGTACCCGGACGGCCGCCGTAAATATACCCGCTGACAGGGTGAATAATGGCAATATCGGGATCCCTGCTGCTCCAGGTAACACAAGGACAAGTCGCATGTCCGGGAAAGACCTCCTCGCGGATATTATAATACCATTCCCCGGTTTTAATGGTCACCTTTTTAGGCTGGACGCTTATTGATTCAACAAATATCATATGTTTTCTCCTGTTATAAAAATTCTTTATTTCCGATATACAGTACTGTTTTCACATTTAACAGTCTCTGCAAGATTTCTAATTTTGCCGATATTGTAACGATTAACCCAGTCAGTTTCTGTCCGGTTTACAAAAAAATATCCGCACTGTTTTCAGTGCGGATAAAGCTGTTAAAAAGAGCCGCTTACGCGACTCTTTTTTTGATGTTATTGTTCTTCTTTTTTCCGTCTGGCTACCACTACCAATACTGCCGCTGCCGTAACTACCGCCACGATCAGCCCTATCGGCAGAAGGTCTCCTCCCGGCCGACTGCTCGTCGGAAGCTCATATACCTCCGTTACCGTCATGCTGTCTTTCGCGTTTGAACTCAGTTTCTGCAAGATCTCCGTATTCAGTCCCGCTACGATAAACGACGTTCCTGCCTTGATCTCCGTTCCGCCTTCTCCGTTCTTGATGTCAAAACGCGGGAAGAACTCTTCATACGTATATTCCTTCTCCAGTCCGTTGGCGTTGATCTTCGCCTTCGCGTCACATTCATATTCTATCAGCAATGAGCTTCCCGCCGGTATCTTCGCCCATTCCGTATTCTTCACCGCTACCCATGCCTGCGGCGTTCCCTGATGCATTACCGACGCCGAGAACTGCAGCTGGATATCTTCTGTTCCGTTATTGTATACCGTAAAGCTCTTCTTTACTTTTCCGTCTTTCACATCCGCCGCCGTGATAAAGCCCGTTCCATTTTCCGAGCAGATAAATACACTGCCGCTGTAGTCTTTCGTAAACTTCCACTCTACTCCCGCCGGTTCTTTTGCTTCCCCGATCGTTACTTCATCTACCAGATACGCAAACGGCGTCTTGCCTTTAAACGCATATCCGTCCTGGCTTCCGTCCAGCCGAAGAATCAATTCATATGCTCTGGCTCCCTTTTCTCCCGAGCCGTAGATCGCATCCAATGTCTTTAAGAAATTCTCGGAAACTTCTATTACCGCGCTGTATTGTTTCCACTCGCCTGTCATCGTTATCGCCGATCCCGTGATATACGTATTGGTGTACCATTCCTCTGCCGCGATTCCGTATTTTTCCGCTATCGCTTTCGCGTCGCTCTCATGCGCCTGGGAATTCAAAACAACATTAAACTTCGTGTTCTCCGGTACCGTTCCGTCTACCTTCGCCCAGAAAGTAATCCTATACTTCCCTGCGCCTTTTCCCTGATACCCGGCTTCCTCATTCTGTACAATCGCCGGACCCAGATCAAACGCGATTGAATCATACTCTCCTGTCGGAACAAACTTAACCGCATGTCCCGTTCCGTTCGCTCCACCTTCCACTACCGTCGCGGCTCCCCCGGCAGCCGAGAAAATTCCCCAGCCCGTCATTCCGTTTTCCGCGTCGCCGTTTTCTACTTCCTTTACCGGATTCGGCGTTGCTGTTGTAACCGGTGCCGTCGGCGTAGGCACACCGCTGAATCTTACTTCCATGTTTTCAGGCACAGAAACAATATCAGTAGTATCCACCGCATATTCCGCGTCTGCCGAAAGTTTGGAGTCTCCGCTGTACCATCCGTCAAAGCTGCAACCATCCATCACTTCCGCTTTTAAGGTATCCTGTACACCGTATACAATCGTATTCCCAAACGTTCCGCTTACAGAACCTTTTTTAGGTTCATTATTGGTTACTTGACCCATAATGGAATAAAATCCTTTATCGCTCATATGAGGAGCGTCTTTGAACGCGTTCATCAGAGAGCTTTCCATTTCCACACCAAAAACATACTCTGATCCGAAAACATTTGTGCTGCCGTCACTCATATAGATAATCCAGAAATCATCTTCAGCATAACCGCTTTGCGATACATCCAAAGAAATGGTAGCGCTGCCGTGCGCCGGAACGGTCAATACATTCTGCGTAGCACCGCCTACGGTTTTTGGATCCCAATTGGATGCCCGAAGCTGGATCAACGCGGAAGTATTGATATCATTCAAATTATATAAGGTAAATGTGACCTTACCATTTTCCGCCGGCAAATTTGCTCCGGTAAAAAGATCACTTCCCATAAAAGTAGCATCGGGACCGTAATAATACCAAGTTCCTATAAAAGTATCCTGTACCTTTGCAAAAGAAATATTATCTACACAAAGCACCGATCCGTTTCCGACAGTATCAAACATAACATATAAATCTTTATATGCCGCCCATGTACTGTTAAGCTCCGTGATAAAACTTACAAAAGCCCATTCTCCCTGTTTAATGGTTTTGCCGCCGGAAATAAATCCCGCATTATTACCATCGGTGTTATTTCGCCAAATCGCCTGAATGGTCGTAGCATTATCGGACGGCATCGTTTCAACATAAATCCATTTTCATATAACAAAAAAAGAGCAGATTTTAATCCGCTCTTTTTTGCTTCAACGCTTAATTCTGTTCCTTTTTCTTTTTGGCAACAACAATAAGTACTGCCGAAGCAATCACAGTTACCGCCAACAAAGCAATAGGAAGAACGTCACCGTTATTGCTCCCCCCTGAAGTGGGAAGTTCATACACAAGGGAACGAGTAACAAAATCTTTTGCATTGGTATCAAGTTTTTCCAGATATGCCACCCCAATGCCTGAAATAATGAATTCCGTTCCGGCTTTCAACGCGCCGCCATCCTTATTACTTACATCTAACCGGGGGAAGAACTGATCATAAGTGTATTCCGCCTCCAAGCCCTTTGTATTGATCGTTACTTTAGCGTCACATTCATAATGAATCAGCAAAGATTTGCCCGCGGGAATCACGGTTTTTTCCGTATTCTTTATCGCTTCCCACGAATTCGGGTTTCCTTTATGCAGCACAGAAGCGGAGAACCATACCTGAATATCCTCGCTGCCGGTATTATAAATGGTAATATCTTTTGCTACTTTGCCGTTCTTTACATCGGCATCAGTAATAAAGCCCGTTGCGTTTGCGCTGCAGAAGAAGGCTTCTCCGCTGTAATCTTTATCAAACGTCCACTTTACGGCAACCGGCTCTTTGGGTTCTTCCGGAACAGGTGTAGGCTCTGTACCTTCTTTAACCTTCTCAAAAGTGAGCTCATCGATTAAATATGGATTCTGATTAGCTCCCTCACTGTAAAGTCCCTCGGAAGCATCAAAACGAATAAGCAATTCATATGCGTTTTTAATATTCTTTTCTTGATACAGCCACAAAATCTGCTCAATATATTTTTCGGAAATTTCCACATTGACTTCAAATTTCTGCCATGTTTTATTGATTTCTATTTTATCCGTATAAGCGGTATAAGTAGCAACATAATCTTTCGAGGCACCGCCGAAAGCCTTCGCCAAATCATCTGCGCTCTTATGATACTGGGAATTCAGGAAAATCTTAATTGCCCCGGTATCAACCACTGAGGTTTCACCCAGCTTAGCATAAAAAGTAAGCTTATACAGTCCAGCGCCGCCGCCGGCATAATTGTTTTCAGCATCTTCAATGATAGCCGGTCCTACATCAAACCCAAGCGCCGCATAACTGGAACCTTTACCTGCAACAAACTGCATTGCTTTCGCCGTGCCGTTGGCGCCGCCGTCTACCCGGGTCAAAACACCGCCGTTGCCGGAAGCAAACGCCACCCAGCCTTTATCACTGTTTTCCAATGTACCATCGCCCAAAGTTACTGTCTGCACATTTCCGCTGAACTTTGCAGTATAACTGCTTTCCGCAACCGCTTGCACGATACTCGTCTTATCAAGAGTAAGCGTTGCCTCTGTGCCAATACAGGTTTCCCCCTGATACCAGCCTTCAAAAGTGCACCCCTCTTTTGCAGTGGCGCGAAGGGTATCTTCAGCACCGAATATCTTTGCGCCGCCGAACTTATGCCACGTACTACCCTTTGCATCATCGCCGGTTATTGACACGGTTCCGTCAAGAACAGCCACAATTTCTTTGTTGATATTAACGGTTTTCTGGAACATTTGAATTCCCGTGAACCCTTTCAGCGCGATCCCGAAAGTATAATCATCGGTAGTAACCTGTGTGCCCGCAGCATTATTCATATAAATAATCCAGAAATCATCTGCCAAGTAACCGCCTTCCACCGCGGAAACATCAATCGTCACCGTGGTTGAAGCACCGGCGGGAATCGTTACCTTACCGGAATCTTTCTTTTTAGCCCAATCCTTGGCTCGAAGCTGTATTTCTGTACTCGCATCTTCATCATTAAAATTATACAGGGTAAACGATACCTTTCCCTCATTGGCAGGCAAATTTGCTCCGGTAAACGCATCGGTTCCTGCTCCCATATACGGATCGGAAGGCTTATTGTAAGAATATACGCCGATAAAATCCTCCGTAACTTTAGCAAAGGAATAATCATCAAGATACACCACAGAATTTTTTCCCATTCCGTCAAACATGATCTGCAACTTAGGATCAGCGGCCTGTTCTGCCGTAAGCTCACAAAACCAACTCAAATATACCCATTTGCCCTGCACAATACTCTTTGCCTGTGAGGGAAAAGTATAATAACCGCTTGAACCGATTATACCGTTGGTACCACGGAAAATTGCCGTGATAGTCGCCGGCGCCCCGCTGCTTTGCGCACCGGGAATCTGTTCAAAATAGATCCATGTGCTTAACGCATATACCCCCGCACCGTCTACAATCTTCTTTGTAATGTCAATGGTAACGGCAGGCGAAGAATACGTCTGTGTTCCGCCGGAATATTTTAGCGAATATTCGCTGCCGTTGCGGGTAGGCGCACCGGAAGCTTTGCTGGCAACCGAAACAGTTCCGTCGGTTTGAACGGAAAAATTCTTATTGCTGTTGCCTTCGAAATCATCAAAGAAATATTGTCCGTCTACTACCCCGGTCTGTGACTCAACAGCCGAAACAGAAAGCAGCGTCAGCCCCGCAAAAACACTGACAGCAATCGTCAGCGCAAGTAAGACACCCAAAAGTTTCTTCATAATACTCCTCCTTATAATATTAACCATTTATACATATATAGCATATAACTCTATATCAAAAAAGTCAAGACCTATTATTCAAAAATTTTTAATATTTTAATGGCAATTTTGACATTTTTTATAGTGTTATAAATCAATGTTTACTCAAAACAGTAAAAGGAAATATTTTTACTGTACGATTCACGGAGTATGGTTTCTCTATGAAAGCAGTGCAACCGCTGTTTTCCGGTCATTAAAGATATTTTATTCAAAACATTTCGATGACCATTTATTGCTTTTCTGAAGAATCATCAAAAGAAGAATCTTGCTCCTGAAGGTCATAGTCATAGGTATTCCCTTCTACGTGGTCCGAAAAATCCGTTTCATTTTCATCTTTAATATTTCTATGCACCGATGTCGCCCCCGCGGAAAGCGCAGCGGGCGCATAACGTTTTCTGATAAAAATAGCCGCAATATCGCCGCCCAACAACACCAGCAATACTACAAAAAGAATAATAAGTCCTTTATTGATACTGCTTCCTGACGTCATACCGCCGCTTTGATCCGGTTCAGACGTACTTTCCGCAACAGAGGTTGCCAACTCAATATCCCCGATATCTACCGGCGGTGTGGGAGGCGCGTTAGTCACCTTATTGCTGTCGTCCCAAGTATCTTTCGTCGGCTCATACGCAATAGTAGGTTTAGGCGTAGCCTTCGCCGTAGGATCCGGTGTGGCCGAAGAAGGAGAAGCCGTAGGCGGCTGTGTTGCAGTAGGCGAGGGCGTAACCTCCGGGTCATCACTGGGTGAAACGGAAGGAGACGGCGACGGTGTATTCTCCACGGGCTTTCCGGTAATTGTTACATTACGAATACTGATCTCACTGATTTTCTCAGGATCAATATTGCTAAATACCAGATTAATTGTACTATCAAGCTTATCAGCACTGATATTTGCCGTACAGGAGAATTCCGTGTTATTTGTTGCCAGCTTACTGTAAGATTTGTAAGATTCGCCCGTACCGGAAAGAGACATCGTAATTAAATGTCCCTGTCCCTCGACGTTGGTTACCGATATCCGGCAAGAAACGGTAATGCTGCCGCCGTTTTCTCCCAAAATCTCCTTTACCGCGTCAGAGATATTGGCACTCATCGTTGCGCGGCTGGTAAAATCGGTAAGCGTATAAATGCCGCCGCTGGCTGAAACTTTTCCGCTGGTAGCGCTGAAGGACAAAGAATTCAAACTTTCAGCCTGCACAACAACAAACGCAAAAACAAGCACAAAAAAAGTAACGGTCAACGCCTTAATTCGTTTCATTTAAATACCTCAAATCTATTTTTTCCCTTTGCTCACAGTCAAAAAATCTTTGGTCTTTTACAAGTATAGAGCTTTTTATATTATACCCGTTCCATGCTAGGATGTCAAATAATCAGCAAAACTTTCGCTCCGGATATTTTATGTGATCCATCGATATGTGATAAAAAAGAGGTGCGAATAAAAAACTCTATGTTAAGATTACATTGCTCAAGCAAAATCCAAAAAGAATACCCGATTCGTTATGAATAAAATCACACAAGCCATACTGTTTCTGCAAGTAGTTAGTAGAATTTATTATCACAGCATTCTCTCGGCGAAATCACCCGCAAGTTATTGTACCCACGCATACTCTTCAGCAAACGGTCTTCACCGTCCTTATAATTTTTTCATCCTGCGTACGATAATCTAACGATACACGTCAGCCCCATACAGGGTTAATGATATTTGAAAAAAAGCTTCAGCAATCAGAATATATCCGATCATTTTCCGGTCTCTGCAAATGGTTATGCCGAATCAGCCAAGCTTTTCCATCCATTTCCAAGCTTTATGAACAAATGCAGTATCTCGGCAGGCGAAAACAGGAAGGATATGCCCTCCGCTTTCTAGGCGAGGGAAGCGGCAGCAAAATAGCTGTCACATCAATACACAGCCATTGATAAAGACGCTTACTGTTCGGGTGCTTTAAAGAATCCCCCCACTCTTCAACAGCTTACAGCAAGAAAAGTTCGTAGGCTATTGAGCGTATCCGGACGAATAACGGTATAAACTCACCAATAAGATAGGTAAGAAAGGCCGCTGATAATGTTTGAAAAATTGTCAGCAGAGCTGGAAAATCCAGCAAAAAATACGCTCATTTGCTCCCCGGCACAACACCAAACGAAAATCAGACGCCGAAAGAGCAAAGGAAAAATACGCCTGCCGCAAAGTATTTCTTTTATCTCCGCCGCACAGCAAGCAGTAAAATAAAAGCGATATATTCTCCCATAAAGCCGCTCAACCGGAATTTTCCGTTTTTCTTTTCTAAAAGATGATACATCCTTGACAAATTACATATGTTCGCAGCAATAAATAAGAATGTTCTCAGATTTTTAGCTTGAATTCGTTTTTTAAAAGATCTTATCTGTTTAATAAAAATTCCCCGAACATTTCATCTGTCCGGGGAATTTTCCGTTAAAACTCAACGGTCTTCATGATAAACACGCATTTCAAAAATTCTTGCCGCAAGATCACCATGCGTTTTAAGAACGCGAACACGAACCTTATACGCTGATATTTCCGAAAAATAATGAATTCTTCGGCGCTGAAAATTATCCTGTTCGGAAACCACGGTATGCCACTCTTTTCCGTCAAAGACGCAAATTTCATAATCGCTTACGCACTGGAACGGCCGCTTATCATAAGAAGTAGCGTTATTCATATCCAAATTAGTATCAAACGCCAAATAAACGCAGTTTATCGTGTGAGGCGTATCCCAGGAAGCTTCCAGCCATTGAGGCATCTGCTGGCTCATTTCCGATGCCCACATATTAGGCTGATCCCCCGTAATTCGGTTAATACCATTTATTACGTTTTTTGCCTCATACCGCTGTGCCAAAGCCGGTTCGCCCGGTGTTGTCAAAGGCGGCTGCAGATAAAACGCCTGAGAAAGTTTTTCCTCTTTGCAGCCGGATTTCTCAACGGCAAAAGTAGTAAATCGCTCATAGGGATCCTTTTCCATAAGTCCGTAGCAAAGATCTTTTACCGGCGGAAGCGACAGCCAAAGATATGGTTTTTCTATCGGCTGGGTCAATTCTATTTTTACCCATTTTACCGCGCCGAAAGGCGATTGATTATATTGATTTACGCCGTGAGGGAACGGAAAAATTTCGCCGAAAACAACCGTTTTGGTTACCGTATAAAGATCTGTCAACGCTTCCGGATCAGGCACATCAGAACATTTTACATCAAAAGAAAGTGTATATTCGGTTTTAGGCAAATGACACGAAACCGCCAACCAGATACAAGCCGGATCATGATACAGTCCCCGCTGAATACAGAGCAAACGCGGATACTCGATAGATGCAAATTCCTGAAAATGCACATTTTCCTTGCCGAAGCTTCTGCATGAATTCACGCTGGAAGCGGAAAAAGAGGCGCTTCTGGCAAAGTCTGCCGGATCTTCATTTACAATGCCGGGAATATACAAATCATTTTTATTTAATTTCTGCTGCAGCTGATGAATGAAATTCTGTCCTAATGCGCGCGGTGTTATTTGTTTTTGAACACACATAGCCGCCGCGGTACCTACGGCTTCGCCGATAACCGCCAAGGTCCCCTGAACACGGACAGACCCCAACGCAATATGTGTCGTACTGATATTCCGTCCCGCAAACATCAGATTCGATATGTTTTTGGAATACGTACAGCGATACGGAATCGGATAGGGATCCACCTCGCGGGAAACTTCATACGGACTTTCCTTTCCGAATATTCCCGCATGATTGTGCATATCAATGGGCCATCCGCCGTAAGCGATTTTATCCGGAAAATCCTTTGTGCTTTCGATGTCATTCTGAGTAAGAATATAATCGCCCATAATGCGGTTGGTCTCGCGCTTAGCAAGCGTAGTGGAAACAGTTTTTAACGCATAGGGAACCGCTTTTTCTCTCTTCCACCACACATTTTTCATATAATCCCATACACCCAATATAATACGGATAATTTCATCTCTGGCCTTTTCCGGCTGCGTAAATTCATCCACATCGCCATGATGTTCATGAAACCACGTACCAGCGGTAAAATCATAGTCGTAGCTGCTTGTAACCGGGCGGGAATACGCTTCTTCGGTAGGAAAACGGTAGGCCCATGCCGGTGGAGTATACGGACACGGCTTTCCTGTGTTCACCGCCCGATAAAGAAACGCTTCGCCGAAATTAACGCCGCTCATCAAATTGCCGTCCGCTTTTTCCGGCGCGCTTTCTTCTCCGAATTCCGAAGCCGCCTCACGTCCTCTACGCATTTCCGCGCCGGCGAAATACGCCAGCCATCCGTCGCCGGAACAATCTATAAATATTTTTCCCCGGTATATATATTCCCGGTCCGTGTTTACATCAATGATTTTTACACAATCAATTCTTTGGGCGTTTTCCGTAACGACACCGATAAGAGCTGAATAAGGACGATACGTCAAAAGAGGTTCCGCCTCGAACATTTTTAACAGCGTTTTGCTGTTAGACATACCGTACGCCGCGCTGAGCCTGGCCAATTCCTCTACCAAACCGGTTTCCCGAATATTGGGCTGAAACGTAGCTCCGTTAACCGGTACGCCAAGCAGCGCGTTACCTCCGGGGGCTTCCCGTTCATCCAGCAACAATGTTTTCATTCCTTGTCTGGCTGCCGCTATGGCGGCTAAGCATCCGGCGACGCCGGCGCCTACGACAATAATATCATATTCCCCGCCTTGTTCGGGTTCAATGGATTCATGGAGAAGCTGTCTTCTAAGCAAACGAATATCCTCTGTTTTTTCAGGAGGGATATAGGTTAAATCATCCGTCAGTAATATGGTTGAAACCCGTCCGTAGTAACCGCTGTCATCAATTAAGGAAAGTACCGTTTTGCCCTCATTCAGATCAGCCTGACCGGCATGTTCCCAATGCCATTCCTCGCGGCCGTCCTCTCCCAGCGGTCTACCGACAAAGCCGGGCATCTCCACATGAAATTTCCCCGGGGAATATTCCGCAAGCCAATCCTTAGTTCTGACCCACACGTTATAACGGCCGGCGGTTTCAACGGCAAGATCAATTTGCGCTTTTTCAACCGGTGTACCGATCCCTGCCGCCAGCAGATAAGGAAACCCAACGGTAGTAATAAACTGACGATCCAGTTTCCAACCTCCCGCTTGTTTAAAATCACGCGCGTCCACAAAAATCATACTCATGATATCGCTCCTTTTTCTTACAAAAAACGATGGATTCTTTTATACAAAGACCAGCACTATTATAAATAAAGGAAGAGATAAAGTCAATATTCAGTTTTTAAAAAATTGTAGGTTTACTGTAGGTTTGTCAATGATGTGTTACAGATTGGGGAAAGAATATCTTTAGGAGACCGCCGATTGAGAGAAATCGTGGGGAAATTGCCGCTTTTGCCTCATACCTCGCTGTGAGGCAAAAGCGGCAAATGAATAAAACTTGTGGCAGGCGTAGAATTCTTCATTATCCTTACGATG